>CACXFE010000193.1 GCA_902766855.1 Oscillospiraceae bacterium
CGCTACTAAGGAGTTTTTCCGACGCACCTGTCGCCGGAAAAACAAAAAATGCGCCGAAAACGGCGCAAAGTTGTTGATGCGGTTTTCCCGACAGACTACAAGGCGCGCTCACGATGTGAGCGCGCCTTCTTGTATAAAAAACTATAAAAACAATATTTATTGAGAAAAAACAGCCTCTGAAAACCGTCGGTTTTCAGAGGCGCGTTCTTCCCGCCCTAAAAAGGGCTTTGTTATCAGGATTCGGGAGAAGACTTGATTTCTTCAAACACGGTCACTACTTCATCCTCCGGCGCCCTGGTCAATAAACTGACGATCACGATCGCGCAAGAGGCCAGTAAAAACGCAGGCAGTAATTCATAAATATCCAAGACGGTGCCCGCAAAGACCGAACGAATCACAAATTTCCATACAAAAATGGTGATTCCGCCGGTCAGCATTCCCGCAAGCGCGCCCCACAAGTTGGAACGCTTCCAGAAAAGCGCAAACAAAACCACCGGCCCGAAAGCCGCGCCAAAGCCCGCCCAGGCGAAAGAAACCACGCGGAAGATCGAACTGTTCGGATTCAGCGAGAGGAACACCGCGATAACGGCAATCACAATCACGGAAAGGCGCGCGATGATCATCCGCTTTTTATCGGAAAGGTTGACTCCGAAAAAGTCAAGCGCAATATCTTGTGAAGCGCTGGAAGAAGCCGCTAACAACTGTGAATCGGCCGTGGACATGGTGGCCGCTAAAATGCCGGCTAATATCAATCCGGCAACCAAGGCGGGTGCAAAGCCGTGCGAACTGATCAGTTTCGAAATTTCGATCACCACGCGCTCCCCGTCTTCAAAGTCAGCCATGGCGCCGGTTTGCACCATCGCAAAACCGACCAAGCCGATCACCACCGCTACCGCCATGGAGATCACAACCCATACCGTGGCAATGCGCCGGGAAGTAGCCAATTTTTTGGGATTCTCGATCGCCATAAAACGCAGCAGGATATGCGGCATCCCGAAATATCCAAGCCCCCATGCCAGCGTGGAAATCACGGTAATCACGCCGTACGGCTCTGATTTGCCGGTTTCGGCATTGAACACCGCCGCAATATCCACAAAGCCTGGCAGCGCGTTCACATTCGCGGTTACCTGCTGCCAACCGCCTGCCACATTGATCCCGTAGCACAGCACGATCACCAACGCAAAAGTCATCACAATGGATTGGATCAAATCGGTGGTGGAGGCCGCCAAAAAGCCGCCGAGGGTGGTATACAGCACAATAACCACGGCGCTTAAAACCATTGCCACGGTGTAATCAACCCCGAAAAGCGAGTTGAACAGTTTCCCGCAAGCGGAAAAGCCGGAAGCCGTATACGGTACGAAAAAGATAATAATGACCAGCGCCGCAATCAGGCTTAAAATATGCCGTTTATCGCCATAGCGTTTGGCAAAAAAATCCGGGAGCGTAACCGCGCCGACGCGAGCAGAATAACGGCGAAGGCGCTTTGCTACGATCAGCCAGTTGAGATAAGTGCCTACCGCGAGGCCGATCACCGTCCACGAAGCCTCCGCAAAACGGCCGATGATCGCAAGCCCGGGAACCCCCATTAACAAGTACGAACTCATATCCGAGGCTTCCGCACTCATCGCCGTGACCAAAGGGCCTAACTTTCGGCCACCCAGATAGAAATCATCTGAATTTTTGTTTTTCTTGGAAAACAGAAGCCCGATTGCGATCATGCCGATCAAATAGACGATGATTGAAATCAGTACTCCGATATCCGAGCCATTCATAACCATTCCTCCTTCAAATACTTTGACATTGTATCATAAATAAAAATAGAACGCAATACAGAATAAAGTTCATACATTATGTATGCACTTTTCCTGTAAAACGTTCTAATTACGATAAATATCAATAGACCGAAGTCTATACATAAAATAGTCGAAAAGAAAAACTTTTTAAGATTTATTCAAATATCCGTTTAAAAATCGGCCGATCATATCTTCCGAATAACGCGAAAGCGAATAATCCCCTTCACAAATGCACCAATCATACAACAGCGCGCGTTCAAACACCGCGTACGCTTTCACAATATCGTTGGCGGAAACCGCATCCGTCAATTCCCCGGATTGCTGACCTTCGATGATGATTTTGCGAAGCAGTTTATAATATGTTCGATTGCGATCCAGCAAGTGTTTTTCGCCTTTGGTGGTTAATTGGCTGGAAAGCAAACGCGCTAACAAATCCACCGAAATACTGTTGTCGATCATTAAAAACAGTTCATGATTCAAAAAAATCAACTTTTGACAGGCGGATAATTCGTCCGTCAGCCGATCTTTCAACTCTTCATATTTTTCATCAAACAAATAAGAAAGCGAGGAAAGCAAGGCGTCTTTCCCGTCAAAATAATGATAAAAAGAGCCTTTGGAAGTGCCGCTTTTTTCCACGATCGCATCCACGGTGGTATCGTCGTATCCGATTTCGTAAAAGAGTTCCCACGCAGCGGAAACAATTTTGCCTTTTGTGGTTTTTTCAGCGGTTTGCAAGCAGGCTCTCCCCTTTTCGCAAGAAATTTCCATTCATCCGGCGGTCATTTCGCCAGCGGGTGAAATTTCGCATAAGCGGCGTTATATTTGTTCTTAATAAACTGCGCGTAAATTTGAGTAGAAGAAATATCGGAGTGCCCCAGCATTTCTTTAATATCTTTCAGTTGCGCACCGTTTTCAAGCAAATGCGCCGCGAAAGAATGGCGCAAAGTATGCGGAGTAATATCTTTTTGAATGCCCGCCTTTTCCGAATAATGCTTGATGATTTTCCAAAAGCCCTGACGGGACATCGGCTGCCCGGTCATATTCGTAAAGAGCCTGTCCTCCGAACTTTCTGTTACAATCACCGGCCGTACATGCACCATGTACTCTGCCACGGCCTTGATCGCACCGGGATACATCGGTACAATGCGCTCTTTCTTATCATTATGTAAATGCACAATGCCGACCTGCAAATTCACATCCTGTACGGATAAGTCGATCAGTTCCGAAACCTTCACACCCGTGGCGTACAGCAGTTCAAGCATCGCCTTGTCGCGGATTCCTTTGTAATCGCTTTCGTCCGGTTGAGATAAAAGCAGCACGATTTCGTTGGAATCTAAAATATCGGGAAGTTTTTTATCTGCTTTTTTCAGTTTGATCCCGTCCGCCGGGTTAAGGCTCACCGCCCCTTGCTCCGCCAGATAGCGGTAAAAACAACGGATCGAAGCAATGATGCGGGTTTTGGTGGCATCCGATTTCGCGTGTACGGTAAGATAATCGAGATAGCGATGCAAAAACGCGGTGTCCGCCGCCGTGACATCCATATTCGAAGAAGCGCAGAAAGAAAGGAACTGGTGCAGATCGCGCAAATAGGAATCTACCGTATTGGAAGAAGCCTTTTTGCGTTCCAGTAAGTATTGCTTAAAGCCATTGCTATACTCCAATTCTTTCAACCTCCTTCTTTTAGGATCAAAACAGAGCCTCGTCAACTCAAACCGAAACTCGTTGAAAACAGCAGTGTAAAAACCGCGTCGATCAGGGCGGAAAGCAACACGATCCCGATCAACACGATATATCTTCCGCAATAATTTTTAAAATCGGCCGATAGATCCGCCGGGTTTGCGGCCGAAGCGGTCAGTTTCGCCATCATCACCGAGAAACGAAAAGATTCCCTTTGCGCCAGCAAATACGCAATCAGGAAAACCGCCGTAGACGGCAGTACCAACACGGCGTGAAAGGCGATCCCTTTGACCGAATATTCCGAATAAAGCAAGCCCGTGACCGCGCCGAGAATCATGCCGCGCACAGCGCCGCATAACGGAACCAACACCGGCCCCAATACCGAAGTGCCGAAAGCAAAAACCGGCAAAAACCACAAACAGGAAGCCATAAAAGAATCCAGCGTGATTTTTAAAAAAGCATCGCCCGCATGGAGTGAAAGAACCCGTTTCAGTTCTTTATCCGCAAAGAAAGAAACGATCCCGATGTTTTGCCCGGCAAGCGCCCCCAAGATCACCCCGGCCGATAGAACGGCGACAATCAGGCACCATGTGCCATTGCGGGAAATCAATCCCATTGCCCCAAATCCTTTGATTCTCAATACAGTTCCTTTTTGCATACCCTTTCCCTCCGATTTCTGCTATATACTATGCAAAAAAAGGACAAGATATGCGAACCGCATAAAAAACAAGATTTAGGCGCACCGTGATCACGAAACAACTAAATATAGAAATAATGCAATTTTATGTAAACTTATGAAACATCGTTCGTGAAAATAATCACATAAAACCAAAGCATATTTCCGTCAATAATATAGTTATACAACATTTTTTAAGTTATGTCAACCAAAACTTTTTTCAAGATAAAATGTTATGTAAACTGTTTATGTAAACCACACAAGATATGCTCCCCTGTTGATTATGTAAACCCAATTTCTTGTAAAATACCTCTTTAAATTTTTTCAAAAGTATGATACAATAAGAAAAAACGCAGGATGTGATCAAATGAAAAAAACCGTGATCGTCACCGGGGCTTCCAAAGGCATCGGTGCCGCCACCGCCATTCTCTTTGCGCAAAAGGGATACAATGTGGTGATCAATTACAACGAATCTTACGAATCCGCTACCCTTCTCGCCCGCTCACTTGTCAGCAACGGTTTTTCGGTTACCACCCAAAAGGCAAATGTTGCCAATCGGTTAGAAACGGATATTATGGTAAAAGAAGCCCTTTACAAATTCGGCAGTATTGATGTGATGATCAACAATGCCGGGGTTGCCTATCAAGGTCTGATCACCGATACAGACGAAGTGGATTTTGATCGGGTGATCGATGTGGATCTCAAAGGTGTGTTTAATTGCTGCAAATCGGTCACACCGGTCATGGTGAATCAAAAATCCGGCAAGATTATCAATATCTCTTCTATGTGGGGGCAGGTCGGCGCTTCCTGTGAGGTTGCCTATTCCGCTGCAAAAGCCGGCGTGATCGGTTTAACAAAAGCGCTTGCAAAAGAACTGGCGCCCAGCGGTATCACGGTCAACGCCCTTGCTCCCGGTCTTATCGAAACCGGGATGAACGCCAATTTCACAGTGGAAGAGTTATCAGACTTTGTTGCCGATATTCCGCTGGGGCGTATGGGCAGTGCGGACGAAGTTGCCGCCGCCGCTTTTTTCCTGGCGTCGGATTCGGCTGAATATATCACCGGTCAGGTTTTAGGCGTCAACGGCGGTTATGTGATTTAAAATAAAAAAATACGGCTATCTCACGAGGGGATAGCCGTTTTTCTTATCAAAAAAA
>CACXFE010000194.1 GCA_902766855.1 Oscillospiraceae bacterium
AATCGCTCAAAAACAAAACCATCCGTTAAGGCATTCGCCAAAAAAGCGATTTGTCTGCTCACCGCGATCACCGTAGGGATCGCCGTTGCCGGGGCGGGCAATGTAAAACCGATCGCTTCCGGTATGACAGCTGCCGGCATCACCGGTTCCAAACTCGTCACCCCCACCCATTTGGACGAAAGCAACCGGGAAACCACCGTTACGCTGTCGCTTCCGGCCGTCACTTCGACCGACGAGTATGATGTTGTCTTCGTGATGGACGATTCCAGTTCGACTACGCTTGCCAGCGGGACTTTTATTACCCGTGTCACCAACCTGTTGGACGGCATCCTTGCCGCCGGCGCCGATGTCAATGTCGGTGTTGCGAAGTTCAAAGGGCTTGCCTATGACGCGATCAGCCTTGCTTCGAGCGGTGCTTACAGCGGGCTTGTCAACTATACCACGGCGTCCGCTTCTTCGATCATGGACGGTATCCGGCTGAATACCTTTACACCCGCTTCGAGCGGCACCAATATCCACGGCGGTTTGAAACTTGCCAATTCGTGGTTGTCCGCCGATACCGATGTGGCCGACAATCACAAATATGTTATCCTCCTGACGGACGGCAAAACCTATGTCTGGAATGACAATAACGATGTTGCGACCACGATCTATGTTCAAGGGGCAAACAACAATTTTGTTATGGATTCTACATATGCCATGCCGAAGACCGGCAACCAGATCGCAAACAAAAACAAGGAACAACTTGCTTCCAATGCAGGTACGATGAGCGATTTCACTTCGTTCTTCGGAACATTCAATCCCTTCCTTGTCGGCTATGCGGCAGATGCGAACAACGGGCTTGCCAGCGAATATCAGGCTTTGTATGATTACAACGCCGATCCGGCGTTGCTTGCCGAACTTTCCGGCTCTTCACCTTACGATACAAGATCGTACTATGTGTACAAAGAAGATGGCGGAACCGCCGCTCTTGACGGTACAGCAACCGTTGCCAATGTAACGAACGGTGCCAATCTTGCAAATTCGGCATGGAACAAGCATCCTGTTTTCACGCCGAACGCGGATTCTTCGAGTTATTCTTACGGCGCACGCTATCTTGAATTTGATCCGTACGAAGTCATTTCCAACGGCGACGGAACCTATTCTTACGATTTCAGCAGCCCGAACCCCGATTTCTATCTCAACCATGTTGACGCCACCCAGAAGGCGACCTATCTCTCCGGCCATTTATGGACGGATATGGGTGAAAAATACAATACCGCGGTGCTCGGATATGCAAGCTCTTATTCCGGCGGGCGCCAGAATCAGCAGGCGTTCTTAAAATGGCTGCTTCAACCGACGATCAGCGACTATGCCGCCAACACTTCGGATTCGACCGGTCTTGACACTCTTTTCTCCTCCATTGAGAACGATATCAACTATCTGATCAAGAGCGGCACCGTGACCGATGTGATTACCGACAATTTTACTCTTGTGGAAGACGGAACCAACACCTTTACCGTAAAACTCGATTCCACAACCTTGACAGCAGCCGCGGCCGGCGCTTACAACTGGACTTTCGGAACGGCGGTCGCCGGGGTTTATCCTTACGAAGTGAGTTACGATAAAGCAGCCAAAAAAGTGGTTTGGAAAATCAATGTACCGGTTGAAAACTCCAAGCCCATTTCGCTGAGTTACAAACTGGAACTGGACGCTTCCCTCCCGAGCGGCGACTATAATACCAATGTTACCGCCACGCTGGATTACACGGCGTTCAACAACAACACGGGCAGTTTCACTTTCCCGGTACCCCAAGTGGATTACACATACGATCCCATCACCAGTTTCAAACTGAAAAAGACCTATGTCGGAGGCGACGGATATGACAACGCCGCCGCGGTGGTTACCGCCGCGGGAACCTTGGCGGAAGATATTTCCTTCACCGTGGCGCCTTATCAATCTTTCAACCGGGAGGTCGGCAAAACCGCCATTCCCGCCTTCACCCCCGGCACCTATGTGATCCACGCCGGCTCCGGCACCGAAGAAGTGGAAGTGGCTCTGCCGGATTATTCTACCGCCGGGATCGGGGATTACTGGTACACCGTTACCGAAACCGCCGGGAATACTGCCGGTGTTACATACGATACGACCGTTTATTATCTGCATGTTTCGGTGGTTCACATGGGCGCCAATGTTGCCATCAGCCAGGTGCAGCTGCACAAATCGGCTCCCGCGGCGGACGGTACCTACCTCAACCAAGCAGATCAAAAGACCGATACCCTTACCAACAAATACTCCGCCGGATCGCTGACCGTTCAAAAAACCGTGACCGGCAATATGGCAGATAAGAACAAGCCGTTTAACATTGATGTGACCTTTACCGCTCCCACCGGGAAAACGGTCACCGGCGATATTGCCTATGGCATGAACACCATCGCCGGCGGCTGGACGGGCAATAAAACCGTTACCCTGTCCTTAACAAACGGCAGTTCGGTTCAATTCGACAATATTCCCGACGGCGTGACCTACACCGTGAAGGAAACCGATTACTCGGCAGACGGATATGACATTCCCACCTACGCGTTTGACAACGCTTCCGAAACCGGCGACACGGTCGCAAATGATTCGACCTGGGCAGGCACCTATGCCGCCGGCACCATCGGCGACAGTGCCGACACCGTAACCGTTACCAACAACAAGACCGTTATACTGGATGTCGGCGTTATTTTGAAAAACGCCCCGTATATCGCCCTGATTGCCTTGATTGCGGCTACCTTGCCGTTGGTCTTGCGCAAGCGCAGAAGCGCATTGGATGAATAATTCGGCCGCATCACAAATAAATAAAGAGCAGAGAATGGTTATCAACCGATTCTCTGCTCTTTTTTTCTATTGGCTTCTTCCGGATTTATTTCTCCGGCTGTTCCACACGCTCCGCCAGGTGCAATCCATCCAGCACGGCGCGCGTTTTGGTAAATCCCGGTTCCACAAACAAGGTCAACCGCTCGTAAATCGCCTGCTTGGTTGCCCCGTCAATTTCCAGCACGGTAACATTCTCCCGCGTAAGCGCCTGTAATGAGAGTTTCCCGGCTTCTTCACAGTAGGCTTGCAGGATCGCTTGCAGTTCCCCGTCCGCGATCCAGACCGAATTTCCGCCAAACAGGTCTTCGTTTTCAAATTCTCCCTGCTCGGTGCGGGTGGTATACCCATACAGGCTCATCCCGCCCGGCTCGAACGAATCCGCGATTTCCCACAGTCGGCGGGTGTATTCCTCGCTGTGATAAATCGTCAGCAATTCCTGCTCGCATTCATCGACATTTACCTCAAAACTCCGATCCATCACCCCGCCGTTTTTCAGCGCGTAATGCAACTGCACCGTATAAAGCCGGTCGTCATCCTTCTTGGGCTCGGGAATCGCTTTTTGATGCAGGGCAAGCACGGCGGCGGGATTTTTGAAACGGATCTCCGCCCCGGCAAACTGCACGCTTGCCTCGGAAATCTGCTCCGCCCGCGGCATCCTGCTTGTAAAACGCACCAGATCCACCGACAGGGAAGCGACCAAAGCCGCGATCAGCACCCAGGCGACACAGCCGGTCAATACCGAATACTTGACGGTTTTAAAGCCCCGGTCGTTGATCGCACCGTATGCCACCGCCGCTAAGATCCCGCCGATCGCGGCGAAAATCCAGAACACCGCGTTGAAATGGGTATCTGAAAACACGGTACCGATCAGGAACGCCCCGCAAACGCTCGTCACCAGCATACAGAACCGATAAAGGAAGCGATAGGCATAGCCATGCCCGCTTTTTTCGCTTTTGCGGTAGCGGTACAGCACCGCCGAAATCAACAAGGCAATGATCGCCATGACAAGAACATTGCCAAGCCCTGTGCTGACAAAGCATTTCGCCGTTTCGTTTGCTCTGCCGAGATCTCTCCCCGCAAGGTATATCGAGTAAAAAACAGGGTTGAAGCGGTAAAGATACGCTGACCGCCCCTCCGCCAAAAAACCGCGCAAAAAATGCTCGCACAGATCCGCCAAAATCAAATTGATAAAAACAATGCCGATATGATAAGTAGCAAAGGAAATCAGAAAATCCATCACATTGCCCGCGCAGATCAAAAAGATCAGCGTAAACGCCGCGCACAAAAAGATGACCGCCACATTATAAAGCAACCCCATCAGCACCAGCCCGCGGCTTCCCGAAATCGTGGGCAAAGACAGCATCCCCAACATGGAGCCGTACACCAGGCATACCGGGAGAAGCGGCGGCAAAACACTGGCAAAAAACCGGGAGAAAAGCAGCCCTCTTCTTCGGATCGGCAGTGCGTGGAAAAAATCCGACCCCTTATCCGAATACAGAAAGGCGAAATTGATAAACAAATACAGCATCACCGCCATACTCGACAGCACCGTTGTTCCGATGGAAACCGCTGTTGCCGTTTCTCCGAAGCGGAAAACCGCGTCTTTGGTGTTTTCCAGATCACGCTGGATCATAATAAGCAGATACCCCGGGCAAATCAACACGGCGAAAAGCGATAAAAGCACCGTCAGCCCCAGCGTTTTTTTGAGGCTGTACCCGAAAAGCCCCACGGCGGGAGACACTTTAATATGAGAGTGTGCCTGCGTCATAACCGCTCCCCTCCAATTCATACATCAAGATTTCTTCCAAAGAAGGCTCTACACATTCCGAGAAAATCGGGGATAGCCGCTCGATCTTCCGCATGATGTCCGCCTCGTCGCCCCGCACGATCATTTGCAGCAGCGAGCCGCTCCGCTCGATCTTTAACAGTTTCAGATCCGCAAACGCCGGTTTTTCCGGCACCTGGCGGAACACTGCTTGCACTTTATGAAGCTGCCCTTTCAGATGTTCCACCGAATCACTGAAAATCAACTTTCCCTCATGCAAAAGCCCGGCGTGATCGCATAAAAATTCCAACTCGCTTAAATTGTGCGAAGCGATCACGGTGGTCATCGCGCAGGTTTCCGCCCGGTCGATCAAAATATTTTTCAAAGTTTTCCGCGCCACGGGATCCAGCCCGTCAAACGCTTCGTCCAACAACAAATATTTCGGAGAGGCGGCAATCGCCGTGATCAGCGCCGCCTGCCGCTGTTTACCTTTGGACATGGCGGAAATTCTGGCTTTATAATCCAGCGGGAACACTTCTAACAGGCTTTGATACAGCCGGTTATCAAACCGCGGAAACATTTTTCGGTAAAACCGCGCCATTTCCTTAACGGTGGCATAAGGAAAGAAAAAGGGCGTATCGCCTACATACGCGATCTTCTCTTTGATCCACGCCCGGTCAAAAACCGGCACCCCGTCCATTCGCACCGTGCCGTTCTCCGGCGCATAGATCCCCGAAAACAGCCGCATCAGTGTGGATTTGCCGGATCCGTTCGATCCGATCAACCCGTAGATCTCCCCGTCGCCGATCAGCATCTGCACATGATCCAGCGCGATTTTTTCGCCAAACCGTTTGGTTACATCAACGGCTTCAATCATGCCCGATCCTCCCCTTTCAAAACAGTTTTTACCAACCCGATCAACTCTTCTTCGCCAAGCCCCAGTTCCGCCGCTGCTTTGACCGCTTTTTCAAACTCGGCCTTTGCCGCCTTGATGACCGCCGTATCCGCCAAATCATCCTCCGCAATGAAAGAGCCTTTGCCTTTCACGCTGTAAATCACCCCGCCGGCTTCCAACTGTTGATAGGCTTTCTGCACCGTGTTGGGGTTGACGCCTAATTCAATCGCAAGGGTACGCACGCTCGGCAGTTGATCCCCGGCAGCAATCAGCCCCAGTGCTTTCATGCGGATAAACCCGTTCACGATCTGATCGCAAATCGGAACGCCGCTTTTATAATTCAGACTGAGCATGGTGTACCTCCGTTTCTTTCGTTTTGTGTACTATTCTCATTAGTACAGTTAAATGATACACTTTTCGCCTTATTTTGTCAAGATTTTTTTATAAATTTCTTCTTGTTTTCCGGCGGCAAAAGTGTATAATAAGTAGTTGGGAGATGTTGCTGTATGGAAGCGACCGGATATTTATTGGCTCTGGCGCTGATTTTGTTGTTTACGAAAATTTTCGGCCTGATGACCGCGCGCGTGCATCTGCCGCAGGTGGTCGGGGCGTTGATCGCCGGGATCCTGTTGGGGCCGAGCGGCATCGGGTTGCTCACCGAATCCGATTTTTTGCTGAAAACCAGCGAGATCGGGGTGATCATGCTGATGTTTATCGCCGGGATCGACACCGATCTTAACGAACTGAAACATACCGGCCCCGCCGCTTGCCTGATCGCGGCACTCGGCGTATTTGTGCCGATCGTCGGGTGCGGTGCGGTGTATTACTTCTTTTATATTGATTCTTTTACTTACGCCAATCTGATCAAAGCCGCGTTTGTGGGGATCGTGTTTGCCGCCACCTCGGTAAGCATTACGGTTGAAACGCTCACCGAAATGGGGAAACTGAAAACCCGTGTGGGCGCCACCTTGCTTTCCGCCGCGATTATTGACGATATTATCGGCATTGTGGTTTTAAGCGTGCTTTCCGCAATGAGCGATCCCACCGTCAAACCCTTATTGGTCACCGCTAAAATTTTCGGCTTTTTTGCCTTTACGCTCTTGGTCGGCTTTGCGGTATACCACCTGTTCAAGCGGATCACCGTCAATCACGAAAAAAGCCGCCGCGTGGCGGTATGGGCATTGGCGTTTTGCTTCCTGATGTCCTTCTGTGCCGAGCGGTTTTTCGGAGTGGCGGATATTACCGGCGCGTATTTTGCCGGTGTAATCCTTTGCAACCTCACCAAATCCCGCCAGTATGTGGCAAAAAAAGTGACCGCCGCTTCTTATCTGGTCTTTTCGCCGGTCTTCTTTGCCGGCATCGGCTTGAAAACCGATCTGTCCGGCATTAACTCCCACATCATTCTTTTTGCGTTGGTG
>CACXFE010000195.1 GCA_902766855.1 Oscillospiraceae bacterium
AACACAGTTATCTTCGCAGTTGTGAAGCGGGCGGAAACAGCCGAGCATCTGTGAATTGGCGGCGTTCACGATCGCATCGCATTCCAGTGTGGTAATATCCCCCCGCCATAAATACAAATCGCCGGTGATCGGGGTAAGATCGGAAAAATGCGTAATGCCTTTTTCAGCGGTATCTTCTTGCAGATATTCGCTTTCGATGCGAATATACTCGTCTGACAGCGGCGCCGGCATCCGCACATTCATCAGCGAACGGAGCAGATCTTTTTGATCCTGCGTCCCCGAAGGGATCCCGATCGCTTGAAAACGCGGTTGTTCAGCCAATAGTTCTTTGATTAAATACAGTCTTTTTTCCGCCTGATTCATACGGCACCTCCGGTTTGTTGTGGCCCCGATTCCACGGTTTCAATCAAAAGGCCGGTTTGTTCGCTGATCCATGAGGTTTGCGGCACATCATGGATTTGGTCGCCGTTTCTGCTGTTCCCGATCAAAAACGGGGATTTCGGATCATGCCGGCTGCTGTTTGCCAATACCTTTGCCGGCTCCGCGTTGGCATAGCAATACCGGCACAGATGCCGACAGGTATTATACGCGCCGATATCGCAGGACAGGTAGCAGGCGCATTCGGCTCTGGCGCCTTTCCTTTTCGGCACGATCAATCGCTTGCCGATCGCATTTTCATAATCGCTCACGGTCATGCAGCCGCTGCAATCCGCACCGTAAACGGCAAGTTCCTCCCCTTCCGCGCAGGGTTTGACAGTCATATGATGGGCGGAAGCGATCCGGATGATCTCTTTTCCCAATGCCAACCGTTCTTCTTTCGTAACTTCCCGCGCTTCGGGGAAATTTTTTCTTACTTTGGGGTACAAATCAAGAAAACTGATCACCACGGTTTTGGTAGCGCCTTCTAACGCGGCCGCCATTTGCTCAAACGCCCGGATATGATACGCCATTGTGTACCGTTCCGAAAGAAAAATCGGATCATAGCGCCACCCGATCGAATTGACACCGACCTGATCGGAAAGCCGTTTAAAATCGTCAAGCAAGCGGTGTTTATCCGGCACATACGGTTCTATATCGCGCCCGTAAGGCGTGATCGTAACAAACCAATACTGCCCGTACTCCCGCAGTAACTCCATATACGGGAACATCGGCGCCGGATTCTTGGTACAAAAGCCGATCACATCCACAACCGAGGGATCAAGGCGGTACCGGCTGACTTGATCCGGATTGTAGGGATTGCGCACACAAACAAACCCCTCTTTCAGCCGATTGGCAAACCATTCGGCATAAAATGCGGGAATATCGGTTCTTTGCCCGGTATTGATAATCACGCCGCTCGCCTCCTTTTGGCTTTGTTCCCTTTGATTTTACCACAATTTCGCCGTTTATGCTACTCTTGATTTTTTGGCAGGCGTCAGATGGCCTTAAAAACAAGAAATCCCGCATAAAACAGTTGCAAAATCGGGATTTATGCCGTATAATAATGTCAACTGAATCAATGCCGACTCGCCGTCGGCATTGATGAAAAAGCGTTTGTTCAGCAAACACGATCATAAAAACAACTTGTCAGTAAAAAAACGAAAGGTGGGAAATTGTGCCCGGCCTGCCGGCGGGGCATCTCCTGACTATGGCAAAAGAAAAACTGGTAAAATCCATCACTTCGATGGAAGAAGATTTTGCAAAATGGTATACCGATGTGGTAATCAAGGCGGAATTGATCGACTATTCCTCCGTCAAAGGCTGCATGATCATCCGCCCTTACGGATATGCGATTTGGGAAAACATTCAGCATATTATGGATGGAATGTTTAAAGAAGCCGGGCATGAAAATGTATATATGCCGCTGTTTATTCCCGAAAGCCTCCTTCAAAAAGAGAAAGACCATGTGGAAGGCTTTGCGCCCGAAGTGGCATGGGTCACGCACGGCGGGAACGAAGAACTGGAAGAGCGGCTGTGCGTTCGCCCCACCTCCGAAACTTTGTTTTGCGATCACTTCAAAAACATCGTGCATTCTTACCGCGATCTGCCGAAACTCTATAATCAATGGTGCAGTGTGGTGCGATGGGAAAAAACAACGCGCCCGTTCCTGCGCTCCCGCGAGTTCTTATGGCAGGAAGGGCACACTCTGCACGCCACCGCCCAAGAGGCCAAAGAAGAAACCATCCGGATGCTGAATATTTACGCCCGCTTTGCCGAAGAAGTGCTGGCTATGCCGGTGGTCAAAGGGCAGAAAACCGAAAAAGAACGGTTTGCCGGTGCGGAGGCGACCTATACGATCGAGGCGCTGATGCATGACGGAAAGGCTTTGCAAAGCGGCACCTCCCATTATTTCGGGGATGGATTTGCCAAAGCATTCGATATCGAATATACCGACAAAGACAATGTAAAAATCCACCCGTTCCAGACCTCGTGGGGAACCACCACCCGCCTGATCGGCGCCGTTATCATGACACATGGGGACGACAGCGGCTTGGTACTCCCCCCTGCGATCGCACCGATCCAAGCCGTGCTGATCCCGATCGCCTCCCATAAAGAAGGCGTGATGGAAAAGGCTGCGGAAGTGTTTACCAGGTTAAAAGCCGTATGCCGCGCCAAAATGGATGACAGTGATCAATCTCCCGGCTGGAAATTTGCGGAATACGAAATGAAAGGCGTCCCGCTTCGTATTGAACTGGGCCCGAAAGACATTGAGCAGAACAGTTGCGTGGTTGTGCGGCGTGACAATGGGGAGAAAACGGTGGTTTCGCTGGATGAATTGGAAACCGCAATCCCCGCTTTGTTGACCGCCGTGCGGGACGGGTTGTACAACAAAGCCCTCGCCCGCCGTGCCGCCATGACCTATGATGCGCACAATCTGGATGAAATGAAAGACATTGCCGATCATAAACCCGGCTTTATCCGTGCGATGTGGTGCGGTGATCGCGCTTGTGAAGACCGGCTTAAAGAAACCGCGGGGGTCACCTCCCGCTGCGTGCCGTTTGAGCAGGAAACGATCGGAGATACCTGCGTTTGCTGCGGCAAAAAAGCTGTTTCCATGTTGTATTGGGGCAAAGCCTATTGATTGTTCAAGAAAATCTATAACCGAAAAAAGAGTTCAGTTGGCTGGTTTTCAGCCTTCTGAACTCTTTTTGTTTCCGCGATATGGGGCCGCATGGTCTTCCGGGTGGGAAGCGGTTTTATTGCTTGGCTTTTTGTTTTTTGCGGCGGCGGATGATCACAAGGATCACCAAAACGATGATCACGATCAGGATCCAATACGGCAGTGCCATAATGCTAAAAGACAGAAAATCCAACAATCCGTTTCCCACATTGGCAAAATTATCCATCAGGCCATTCCAGGTTTTAGCAAACCAATTTTGCTTTTCTACTTGTGTTTCCTTTTCCACTTCACTGATATGAATGGTAAAAGTAGTATACTCAATCAAATTATCCATCTGATTGAGTCTGCCTTGATAAGATTCGATCTCGGCAATCACATCGGTCAGTTTTTCGTATACCGTCAGCGTATCCGCCACACTGGAAGATTGCGCCAGCAATTTTTCAAGGGTTTCTTTCTCCAAGGTCAGGGCTTTGATGCGGCTTTGCGTATCAATATACTGATCGGTCACATCCTCGGTATTCACCGACCGATTGACCACATTGCCGTGGTCTGCTATAAAATCGGAAAAATCCGCTTGCTTTGTTTTCGGGATGCGGATTTTCAAATCCGCGCTTCGGTTGTCATCTCCGTAATAACTGTTCCCCCCGATTTCCGAATTTTCCATATACCCGCCCGCTTGTTTGACCGCGGCATGGATTTCCTCGATCAGCCGATCAAAGGTTTTGGTTTCCACCGTAAGGGTAATATATTCAATGATTTTTCGGCTTTGCGCTACCTGCTCGCTTTTCCCGGCTGATTGCGCCATCATTTTTGCCGACTCTGCATCCGTATCGTAATTCGCTTCATTTTTCAGAGCGCCGCCACTCGCCGCACTGCTGCAACCGCAAACCATGGCCGCAACAACCAATATCAGAAAAATAAGAAAACTGATTCTGCCGATCTTTTTCATGCTGTCCTGCCACCCTTCAAGTTTTGTCACTGTCATTTTATCATACTTTGCCTTTCTCGTCAATGCCAATCGCCAAAGGGCGGGAAAAGGCCCGTTATCCTGCCATGTATTTTATCCGGAGGCAATACGCCGTGAATAAAAAAGCCAAAGCAAAACTTCCTGCCACTTTCGTGATAAAATGTTCGCTTTGGCTTTTCTTAACAGAATAGCATCTTATTAAAGAAAACGATTACCGTGATTCGTTTCCTTGCTCTTGATTCAGAACAAAGGTGACCGGCCCTTCCCCGGATTTAACATCATTCCATGTAAATTGGATGGCATCTTGATCGAAAACGACCGTCCCGCTCCCGTCGGTATATTGGGTTTCTTCGTTAATAATCTCACCGTTTTCGTTGTAGGTGAGCAATCTTAAAACCGAATCCCGGAAAGTAAGGCTGAGCGAATCATCCAGTTTACCGGTCAATTTCCACTCGGCAAAATTTGCGGCGCTTCCACTTCCGGTGATCACAATTTGAAGTGTATCGACTGCGGGTGAAGTGACAACCGCATTGGCTCTTTGCTCGACCGCGGTATATTTCCCGAGGATGACCGCAAACGGATCCTGCCCGTAAACGGAATGAGAACCACCCTCCGAGGTTTTCGGTTCTTCTGTTTCGGATCCCACGCTGTCAGAGGATGCCGAATTGGTTCGCTCTGCCGTTTCAGTGCGGAATTGAGAACTTGTTCCCGCCGTTTTTCCGCCGCAAGCGGTCAGCAGCATCACCATCATAAGCACCAATATCACACCGATTGTTTTTTTCATTTTCATGATCTCCTTTTGGACAAAAAAATATTCGAACTATTAAATATATTCGAACTTTATTATTATACTCTCTTGACATAAAAAAATCAAGATTTTATCGTTCTTTTAAGATTTAAAAATTCAGAAATACTTTATAACGAAAATAACACTCGCGTAAACAATCGCAACTATGTTTTCCGGCTCTTTTGTGAAAGAGTTGTCTTGCATCAGGGCCGAAGATAGTTTATTGCGGTCATCCGGCATAACGGTGTATATCGGTTTTCTGTATTTTGCCACCGTCAAAATCTCCCATGCAATATTTTTGCTTTCACTTGATTTTTCCCCGACAAATAAATTTACCCATATATCATATGACATTTGATTGCATAATTTCCGTAGGATTTCCCCCACATCTTTTTTAATCTTTCCATATATTTCCTGCCTCCTGTATTTCGGGGCAAATACTATATGATACTGACACCTGTATTTTGAGTGTGCGCTACTTTTTAATTGAGATAAGAAGCAAAGGCATTCCATTCGCCATCCTTCTGATAGGTATATGCTAATTCCAAGTTGGGAGTGGTTGGAGCATCCCAATAGCCGTTACAAATCAAGTTCTGATGTTTTTCCTCAGCCACAGCTGTTGTATGGTTATTCTTTGCGAAAAATGTTATGGTATAACTATAGTCCCCGATGCGAAGCCCGTCAATGAAGATCTCACCCTTGTCGTTGGTTTCAAGGATAATGTCATAGCCGTTTGCTCCGGTAATTCGGAAAGCGAAGCCCTTGACCTTGCCGTCAGAGGAGGTCTTGACGATTTTCAGGTTGCCTCGCATAGCTTCATTGATGAA
>CACXFE010000196.1 GCA_902766855.1 Oscillospiraceae bacterium
CAACGATTTGATTTATCAAGACAACTACGAAATCAAACACGACGGAACGCAATGCAAAATAAAAGGCGGTGTCGAATAGCACCGTCCAAAGGGATATTGTAGGGGCGGATGCCTTCCATCCGCCCGTTTTTTTATGTTTATCGGAACTGCCTGTTCCATTATTGGTTATGTAATTACAAAAAGGAGGGCAGATGCAACAAGATAAAAACCCCTACAATATTACTAAAAAGAAAGGAAAACACGCAAAAAATTTTCCGTCGCGGGCGCGCCTTTTTGCTTGATTTCTTGCGCAAAAAGGTGTATAAATACAAAGGTATTTCAAAAAGCGAGATGTTTTTATGTTTTTCAAGCACAATGCGGTGGATATGCTGCATGGTTCCCTTTTCAAAAATATTCTGTTGTTTACACTGCCGATCATGCTCTCCAATCTGCTGCAATTATTCTTCAATGCGGCGGATCTGATCGTGGTAGGGAGATTCTGCGGCAGCCGCTCGGTTGCGGCGGTGGGCGCCACCACCTCGATCATTCATTTATTGGTCAACCTGTTTATCGGGCTATCCATCGGAGCGGGGATCGCGGTTGCCAACGCGTTCGGCGCCGGGGATGAGGAAGAGATCCGCAAAACCGTGCATACCGCCATTCCCACCGCGTTTTTCAGCGGCGCGGTGCTGACGGGGATCGGGATCGCGGTATCCGGCGGATTGCTGGAACTGATGGCTACGCCCGCGGATATTATCGGAAAATCGGATGTTTATTTAAAAATCTATTTCTGCGGCACCGTTTTTACCCTGCTTTATAATTTCGGCGCCGCCATTCTTCGCGCGGTGGGCAATACCGTCAGCCCCCTGCTGTATCTGACCGCGGCGGGATTGGTCAATATTGTGCTGAACATTCTGTTTGTAACGGTCTTTCATATGGATGTGGCGGGGGTGGCGCTTGCCACGGTGATTTCACAGTTGATTTCCGCTTTGTTGGTGACGGTCGCCCTGATGCGGCGGCAGGATTCTTGCCGTTTGATTTGGCGGAAAATGCGTTTTCATGCTTCCGCGTTCCGAAAAATCATTCACATCGGGTTGCCCGCCGGGATTCAATCCGTGCTTTTTTCTTTCTCCAATGTGATCATCCAATCCTCGGTCAATTCCTTCGGCTCCGCCGCCATTTCGGGCAGTGCGGCTGCCGGCAATATTGAAGGCTTCATCTGGGTTTTAATGGATTCTTTCCAGCAAACCGTTATGAACTTTATCGGGCAAAACATCGGGGCAAAGAAAATGGATCGCGTCCGGCGCATCCCCTGGATCTGCCTGCTGTTGGTAACGGTGACCTGGATGCTTGCGGGGATCCCTGCGTATCTCTTTGCCCGCCCCCTGCTGCGTATTTATATCACCGACTCCGAGGCGGCGATCGGATACGGCGTCATCCGGATGACATATATCGCTTTCGTCTATTATCTCTGCGGCTATATGAATGTGATGAGCGGCACCTTGCGCGGGCTTGGCTGTTCCACCACCCCCATGGTGATCTCGATCATCGGCATCTGCCTTTTCCGCGTGGTGTGGCTGTTCGGCGTTTTCTCCATTCCCGCCTATCATACCTTTGATGTGATCTTTCTGTCATATCCTATTTCCTGGGCGTTTTCGCTGGCGGCGGAGTTGATCGCCTATCTGATTGTACTGCGCCACAGAATGCGGCGTTTGTCGCCGCCTGTATCGCCCGTTTCACTTCATCCTTTGCCCTTTTCGCATCATTAACTTTTCCCGCCTGATCTGTGCAGATTGTGCAGATCAGGTTTTTTGCATAAAATGCCTTTTTTCGGAAAAAATATAAAAAAGACTTGACAAACTCAATTTAATTTGATACAATTTATTTGGAAAAAATCAAAGGAGGTCTTTCCATGTCAATCTATGATTACAAAGTCAAAAAAAGAAGAGAAGGCGAACTGGATCTTGCCACTTTGCAAGGCAAAATTCTGTTGATTGTCAACACCGCGACAGGCTGTGGATTCACCCCGCAGTATGAAGGGTTGGAGACTCTCTATGAAAAGTACCACGATCAAGGGCTTGAAATTCTTGATTTCCCTTGCAATCAATTCGGGCATCAGGCACCGGGGGATGACGCGGAAATTCACGAATTTTGCACCGCCAAATACAAAACACAATTCGATCAACTGGCGAAAATCGATGTAAACGGCGAAAAAGAAGAACCGCTTTTCACATTCCTGAAAGCCGCCATGCCGGAAGAGGAAGTGAAAGGGCTGAAAAATAAAATGGCCATGAAAGCCATCGAAAAAATCAGCACCACCGCCACGAAACCGGGCGATATTAAATGGAATTTCACTAAGTTTTTAGTAGACCGCGCAGGCAATGTGGTCAAGAGATATGTTCCCACCTGCACGCCGGCGGAAATCGAAAAAGATTTGGTTGATTTACTGTAAAACACCGTTTAAAAACAGAAAGGAAGAAAAAACCATGGCGATTATTCCTGTCACCTATGAACATTTTGAAGAAGAAGTGCTGAAATCCGATCTGCCCGTATTGGCTGATTTTAACGCGGATTGGTGCGGCCCCTGCCGGATGCTCGCCCCGATTTTGGAGCAAATCGCGGAAGAACGGAGCGATTGCAAAGTCGTTTCGATCAATGTGGATGACGAAAGCGAACTGGCCGAGCAGTTTGAGGTTTCCTCGATCCCCTGTGTCGTCTTGTTCAAAGGCGGCAAAGAGGCCGCGCGCAGCGTCGGGCTTCGCCCCAAAGAGGCTTTGGAAGGATTATTGGGTGAAAACTGATGTTTGATATCATCATTATCGGTGCCGGCCCCGCGGGGCTGACCGCCGCCATCTATGCCCGGCGCGCCGCGAAATCGGTTCTGGTTTTAGAAGCCACGGCTTACGGCGGGCAAATCATCAACACGCCGGATATTGAAAACTACCCTGTCGCGGCGCATATTTCCGGGTTTGATTTTGCCACCAAAGTATACGAACAGGCAAAAGCACTCGGCGCGGAGATCGTATTTGAAAAAGCCGTGGAAATTGAGGATCACGGAACAGAAAAAGCCGTCATTACAGCGAAAAACCGCTATATCGGCAAAGCGTTGATCCTGGCCACCGGCTCGGAAAACAGAAAACTCGGCTTGGAAAAGGAAGACAGCCTTGTAGGGCGCGGCGTTTCCTACTGTGCCACTTGTGACGGCGCATTTTACCGCGGAAAAAAAGTAGCGGTGGTCGGCGGAGGCAATACCGCATTGGAAGACGCCCTTTATCTTGCCGATTTAGCGGAATCGGTCACGCTGATCCACCGGCGGGATTCTTTCCGCGGCGAAGAAGGCACGGTTGCCCGCCTGAAAGAGAAACCCAACATTCATTTTATGTATAACAGCAATGTTACAAAATTACTCGCCGAGAAGCGGCTGACCGCCATCGAGGTGACCGATCGAAACGGAGCGGTAACCGAACTGGCCGTGGACGGGCTTTTCATCGCGGTGGGGCGCATCCCGGAGAATCAGAATTTCGCCGCGCTGATCAGGCTGGACGAGGCCGGTTATATCCAAGCCGGTGAAAACTGCCACACCAATCTGCCCGGCATTTTTACAGCGGGCGATAACCGCACAAAAGAAGTACGCCAGTTGGTGACCGCCACGGCCGATGGCGCCGTTGCCGCCACCGAAGCGGTCAAATATATCGCGGCCCTTTCTTAATTTTTCAGGATAAAACAAGAGGCTGCCGCCGGGTACTCTCAACCGGCAGCAGCCTCCGCTTTTTTATTGTTACTGTTTGGCTTCGTCAATCACTTTTTGTGCGATCATGGGCGGTACTTCCTCATAGCGCAAGGGAGTCAGCGTAAAGGTTGCCATTCCCTGTGTGATCGCCCGCATGGAGGTGGCAAAGTCCGCCATTTCGGCAATCGGCACTTCCCCGATGATCTCCTGCGTTTTATTCTCAGCGGGGTTCATCCCGATGATACGCCCGCGGCGTTTGTTAATATCCCCGATCACATCGCCCAGCATTTCATCCGGCACCAATACCTTTAATTCCCCGATCGGCTCCAACAAAACGGGAGAGGCTTTTGGAATCCCCTCTTTAAACGCGATCGAAGCGGCGGTTTTAAACGCCATTTCAGAGGAATCCACCGGGTGATAAGAACCGTCTACCAATGTGGCCTTCACGCCGACCATCGGGTAACCCGCCAGCACGCCGCTTGCCGTGGAATCACGCAAACCTTTTTCCACCGCCGGGAAGAAGTTTTTCGGTACGGCGCCGCCGAATACCCGCTCTTCAAAGACCAGTTCCTCACTGTCGCACGGTTCAAACTCGATCCATACATCCCCGAACTGACCGTGACCGCCGGATTGTTTCTTATGGCGTCCCTGCACTTTCACAGAGCCTTTGATGGTTTCACGATACGCGATTTTCGGCGCTTTCAATTCCACCTCCGCGCCAAACTTGGATTTCAATTTGGATACGATCACATCAATATGTTGCTCCCCAAGCGCCGAAAGGATCTGCTCATGGGTATCCGGGTCGATTTTGACCGTGATCGTAGGATCTTCTTCGGAAAGCCGCGTAAATGCCGCGGTGATTTTTTCTTCGTCGCCCTTGGCTTTCGGATAAACCGCCACAGACATACAGGGCGCCGGGAAATCAATCTTCATGGCGGCCACTTTGCCGGAGGCCGACAAGGTATCGCCGGTTAAAACATCGCCCAATTTTGAAACCGAGCCGATATCGCCCGCGGTGACTTGATCGGCGTCTTCCTGTTTGCCGCCTTTCAGCCACATCACTTTGGAGATGCGTTCCTCATTCCCGGTGCGGGCATTGATCAGGCGGGTATCGCCTTTGCTTTTCCCGGAAAGCACACGGAAATACGAAAGTTTTCCCACAAAGGGATCCGCAATGGTTTTAAACACAAAGATCGCATTTTCGCCCGCTTCATCAAACGATTTGGTCGCACCGTCTTCCATCGTGATCTGCGCATCGGCGGCCGAAGGCATAATATCCAGTACCGCGTTTACCATCATCGGGATGGCGGCACCGGTCTGCTGCACACCGGCAAATACCGGGCAAATATCCCCTGCTTTCACCCCGGCGGAAAGCCCTTTCAAGATTTCATCCGGCGTAAATTCTTCGCCGGCAAAATATTTTTCCATCAATGCGTCATCC
>CACXFE010000197.1 GCA_902766855.1 Oscillospiraceae bacterium
CTGTTCCTCGGTACCGAAGTCCAAATTGAAATCCCCGGCGTTTTCCCCGAAGGAAGAGGTGTTCTTCTTTTCGCAGGCGCCCAGCGCCAACACCAGCAGAAGAACCAACAGCAATGCTGTCATTTTGGAAATAAAGCTTTTCATAATCATTTTCCTCTCCTGCATAATCGTATTGATATCGGGCGAAAGAAAATCTCGCCCGGAATACCCGGAATGAATTTTTGTGGGGTTTTAAAGGTTCTGTCCGTAAGGGACGATGACGCTCTTGCGGTGCCCGGCATTGCGCTCGCTTGGAGCGCGGCGCATTTGCCGACCGCGGCGCCTGCCGTTGCTCCCTTCCTCCGCCACCGGCGGCGGTCGCAACGTCAGCCCACGATCCCGCTGGTTGCAATGCTTCGCAAAAATCTGCGCTGCACAATCAGGAAAAAGACGATCAGCGGCAACACCGATAACAAACAGCAGGAAATCATCAGCGAACCGGTTGTGAACGAATAATTCTCCATCAACTGTTTCACTGTCACCATATTCTGCGAGAAATTCGCCAGTACCACACTGAGCGGATAGTTCTGTGAAAGGTAAATTTGCGCCTGGTAGTAATCGTTCCAATACCACACCACCGCGAATACCAGCACCGTGATCCGCGCCGCGCCGGAAGAGGGCAACACAATCCTTGTAAAAGTTTTCCACGGACCTGCCCCGTCGATCCACGCGGCTTCCTCCAACTCTTTGGGGAGACCTTTGAAAAACTGCCGGTATATGTAGATGAACAAACCGCTTTTAAGCCCCGTGGAAAACAGCGCCGGCAACCAGAAAACCAAAGGTGTGTCCACAATGCTCGGCCGCAGTTCATACCCGACAAGATCGCCCAGTTTATTCAGAATGCCGAGCAGATCCATATGCCGGAAGTTGCTGTAACTTGGAACCATGATCAGCGGATCGGGAATGATGATACATAAAATCATAATCCCCGTTAAAATGCTTTTTCCCTTGAATTTGAATCGCGCCAACCCATATCCGGCAACCGCACAGGTGAAGAAGGAAATCAGCGCAGCCGCAATCTCATTGAGCAGGGTGCTGAACAGCGCACTGCCGTATTGCAGGAATTTGACCGCTGCACGGAGCCCATCCAGCGTGATGCCTTTCGGCAGCCATGTCACGGTCGGATCAAACCAATCGGTCGGGGTTTTCAGCGCATTGATAATCATATATAGGAAAGGATAAATCAAGACATACGAAAAGCAACAAAGAACAAAATATTTTACCGCGTACCCGGCAACCCGTGTTCCTGTTTTTTTGTATTTTTTGATTGCTTCCATTTTTGATTTCACACCCTTTCGGTTTGTTTTCTGCATTGTCATCGGTTTTGAATGATTCCGTTTTTTATCACATTTACTATTTGAAAATCACGGTCGGTTATCACCAGATCGGCTTGAAACCCTTCTTTGATCGCACCGATACCGCTTACTCCCGTTTGCTTGGCGGGCGTGCCGGACAGCATTTCAGACGCCGTGATTATATCAATCCCATATGCTTTGCAAAGCACTTGCAGGCACCGGTCCATCGTGGCGATACTTCCGGCAAAAGAAGAACGGTCAGGGAGTTTTGCAACCCCGTCTTCCACGATCACATCTGTCCCGTTTTGCAGGGCGCCCAATTTTCCGCTTTTGCGATCCGTCCCCGCAAGGCGCATTCCGTCGGTAATCACCGAAACTTTCCCCGCGCCCTTGATTTTCAGGGCAAGCCGTACTATATCCCGCGGGATATGCTTTCCGTCGCAAATCAGTTCCACCGTCACCGCGTCGTTCAGGTATGCCGCTTCCACAACCCCCGCCAGTACCGATTGTCCTTCCTTCCGGTAGGTGGTAACGGCGTTATAAAAATGGGTGATGTGGGAAAAGCCGTTATCTATTCCTGCCTGTGCTTCTTCGCTTGTGGCGGCGGAATGGGCAATCGCGGGGAGGATGCCGTTTTCTTTGCATTTTTCCGCGAACATCGCACTGCCGGGAAGTTCGGGTGCCGCATCCCACCGCAGAATATCGCCGCCGGCAAGTGTTATCAGCCGTTCCATTTCCGCCGCATCCGGCAGCCGCAGCAGATTGCCCGGCTGTGCGCCGCTGCTTTTAGCGTTTGCGCCCGAAAAGTACGGTCCTTCCAAATGCACGCCCGGTGCACAAACGGAATATTCACTGTTTGCCTTAAATTGGCGGAAGGCGATCAAAAAATCGGAAAGATCGTTTTCCGCCGCCGTCATCGCGGTGGGCAAAAGGGTGGTGGTACCATGCTTTAAATGGGTTTTTACCGCCGTTTCAAATGCTTCGGGTGTGGCGTCCATAAAATCCGCACCCCCGCCGCCGTGCACATGCACATCCACAAAGCCCGGCATCAGGTAACCGCCGCCTGCGTCTATTTCGTTTTCCGCCGTGCCGCCATAGCCGATCGCCGCGATTTTCCCGCCTGATACCAAAACATCGGTATACCGCACTTCATCAGGCAACACAACCGCCGCATTCTTGATCCGCAATGCGCCCATTATTTATTATATACCCTGATTTCCGGAATCGGGCACTTGACCGCCTCGGCAATGGTGTAGATCGTAGCATCCGGATGGTTCCTGAAAAGAGAGCAGGGCACCTTTGCCGTGATTTCCCCGTGCAAAATCTTCCGCAGTGCGCCGGCGTTCCAATCCCGCGGCATGATCATGATGATTTTTTTTGCTTTCATAATTTCTTTCATCCCTACGGTGATGCAGTATTCGGGGATGGCGTTAAGATCGGCGCCGCAATTCATATAAGCATTGATCGTCTTGGTTTCGCGGCTGATTTTCAACACCCTTGTGGGACGGTTTGCAAATTCTTCGTTGCTGCACTCCTCGCCCGGCTCCGGCGGCTCGTTAAACGCATAGTGCCCGTTGATGCCCACGCCGCCGAACACCATATCCAGTTTCCCGTATTTTTCGATGATCTCCATTATTTTTTCCGGATGCTCCGGATCGGGGAAAAACCTGTTTTCGGGCAATACATTCAGTTCCTCGTACACCACATTGTAAAAAATCCTGTCCATTCCGCCGC
>CACXFE010000198.1 GCA_902766855.1 Oscillospiraceae bacterium
GGCAGGCCTTCGGGAATGGCGGCAACCGCCAGCGCGATCGCGTTGACCAACATTCTGAAAGTCATATCCGCAAAATGCCCGCTGGAAAAGTTTTGCAAAACACCGATCACAAACACCGCCAGGCAGACGATCAAAACGATCGCATTCACCATTTTCCCGAGTCCTGTCAACTCGGATTCCAGCGGCAAAATCTGTTTGCCGGTTTGCTGTGTCAACGCTACGGTATGCCCCATCTCGGTATGAAGCCCGGTTGCAACCACCACGGCCTTAGCCGTGCCGTGCGCTACATTGGTGCCGGAGAAAACCATGTTGCGGCGTTCCCCCACCGGGGCAATGTCCGCCGCGCAAGCCTCCGCGTCTTTTTCCACAGGGATCTCATCCCCGGTGATCACCGATTCGTTACACCGAAACTCGTTGCATTCGAGCAAGCGCGCATCAGCCGAAATATAGTCGCCTTCTTCCAGCAACAGAATATCGCCCGGCACCAAAAATGCCGAGTTGATCACTTTTACCATTCCTTCCCGCATAACCCGCGCGGAAGGAGTGGTGGCGTTTTTGATATTTTCCAACGCATCGTCGCATCGATGCACCTGCCAGGCACTGATCAAAGCATTGATCACCACGATCGCAATGATCAAAAGCGCCGCATACGCGTTTTCGCTTTTATATACCAGAGAAACAATAAAGGAAAGCACCGCCGTTACGATCAGGGCAATCACGACTTTGTTTTTCAACTGGTCTAAAATCCGTTTTCCAAACCCCGGTTTCTCGGTATTTGAAAGCACATTCCAACCGGCCGTTTCCAACCGTTGCTCCGCCACACCGTTTGCCAAGCCTTTTTTCTCGTCTACATTCAGTTCCTGCAAAACAGCAGAACTCTCCGTGCTGTGCCAAATCATAGTGTTCCTCCTTTCAAACTCTCGTAATACGCTTTCATCTGTTTCGCGTCCTCTGCCTGCGTTCCCGAGGATTCGCAAATAAACACCGCGTCACATCCGTAACGCACCGTTAATTCCATGACCGGCTCAAAATTCGGACCGTACACGGTATCGGCAAAAGTAAGATGGCGTTTTTCGCCCCCGGTGGTATACTCGATTTTGGAAAAATGCGAGTGGAAACGGCGAAGCCTGTCCTCCCCCAAGGCATTCCGAACAGCAAGAAAAACACTTTCGTAATCCGCCATGGTTTTAAAATAGCCCTGTTCCCGTGCATTCAAATGGCCGAAATCAATACAGGGAATCAACCGTTCATCCAATTTGCAAAGTTCCAGCACTTCCTCTAAGGTGCCCAGTTGATTCACTTTTCCCATGGTTTCCGGGCAAATATGGATATGCCCGAGGTTTTCCCGATCCAACGCTTCAAGCGAAAGGCGCATGGTATCTTTTGCCAGCCGCAAGGCTTCCTCCCGCGGGATTTTCCCGCAAGAGCCGGTATGCACCACAATGCGATCCCCGCCCATAGCGTTGACCGCCCGTGCTGACGCCAATATATAATTCACTGAGTTTTTGCGCTTTTCTTCTTCCACGGAAGACATGGAAATATAATAAGGTGCGTGCAAAGAAAGGGTGATGCCGGCGGCTTTGGCACGCTTGCCGAGTTCCTGCGCCTTCTCTTCCCCGATGTTTACGCCTCTGCCGCATTGATATTCAAAATGGTCAAGCCCCATCCCGGTCAAATACTGCGGCACATCGAGGCTGCTTTTCCATCCCGACGCCGAAAAACTGTCGCCCGTTCCGGCGGGCCCAAATCTGGCGGACATTGCTTATTCCTCCGTATTCTGTATATGATAAAGCCGGATAACCGCGCGCTCGATCGCGCGTTTAAACCGAAAAGACGCCGAAGTTTCCGGCAAAATAGGCGTTAACAGGATCGTTTTCACCCCGGCAAGGTGCCCGCCCAGCACATCGGTAAAAATCTGATCCCCCACGATCGCCGTATCGCGCCGGTGGGAACCGGCCTTTTTCAGCGCCGCCCAGAAACGAAACGGCAAGGGTTTCAGCGCCATGCTGATATAATCCAACCCGATTTTTTTCGCAAAAGGGGCGACCCGTTTTTCCTTGGAATTGGAAAGCACAAGCATACGCACACCGCACCCTTGCATCTTGGCGAGCCATTCGGGAAGCCCATCGGTCAACATCTGCCCATGGTGCGTGGAAAGCGTGTTATCCACATCCAGCAATAAAGAGCGGATCCCATACCGGGCCAGCAGATCCGGCGTAATATCCGTTATTCTGTTCAGTTTGATTTTCGGCTTTAATAACATAATCATCCTCAAATAAAGAAAAAGCGGTTTTGCAACCGCTTTTTTCCGATGTTATCAGCGGAACTTTCTTTTACGAGCAGCTTCCGACTTCTTTTTACGCCTTACCGAGGGCTTTTCATAATGCTCTCTCTTGCGAACTTCCTGAATGACACCGTCTTTCGCGGTTTGCCTTTTGAAGCGGCGCAAAGCGTTATCCAAAGATTCATTTTCTTTGATTCTGACCTGACTCATTGATATTCCCTCCCTCCGCAAAAAAGCAGGGGTCAAATTTTCTTTGACACGGATGATCCGTGCAATAAACCCGGCACTTGCCGGAAAGAGCAAGCCGATGGCTTATCCCCTTAAAGCAATGATATTGGCAACGATCGCCAAAACAAAAAACAAGATCGCGATATACTTAGTCCAACGCGCCAAAGACGCATCCGCCGTTCTTGCTTTGTTTTTGGAAAGGAAGGTATCGGCACCGCCGGAGATTGCCCCGTTGATACCGGCACGATGACCTTGCTGCAACAAAACAACCGCAATGATGATCAAGGACACCAAAATAACCGCAATTCCCAATATTATTTCAACTGCACTCACAGATTACACCTCCAACTCTTTTGTTAGGCAACTATTATAATACCATATCTTCGCGCAATATGCAACAAATATTTTCAAAAAAAGGAAATTATTTGATAACTATATTGATCAATCTCTTGGGAACATACAATTCTTTAAGAATATTCTTCCCCGCAATTTCTTTGGCGATCGCTTCGTTTGCCTTTGCCGCCGCGATGGCATCCTCTGCTGAAATCTCCGCCGCCAACGCGATCCTCGCTCTGATTTTTCCGTTGACCTGAACCGCGATTTCCACGGTGCTTTCGGCGCATTTTGCCTCATCAAACACTGGCCATGCCGCCTCATTCAGCATCCCTTCAAACCCGTTCAGCACCCACATTTCCTCTGTGATATGCGGCGCAAACGGATTCAAAAGCAACAGGTAAATCTTTAACTCTTCCCGCGTGATCCCGCCGCTTGCCTGAATGCTGTTGAACAGCGTCATCAACGCCGCGATTGCGGTATTCATTTTTAAGCCTTCGATATCCTCGGTCACTTTCTTGATCGTGCGGTGGAAATCCGCTTCCAATTCTTTCCGGATCCCATCCCCCGCGATCAATTTATCGGAAAGCGCCCATACCCTGTCAAGGTAACGCTTGCTTCCTTTAATGGAAGACTGACTCCACGGAGCGGCCTTTTCAAAATCCCCGATGAACATTTCATACAACCGCATGGTATCCGCGCCGTAATCCCGCACGATTTCATCCGGGTTGACCACATTGCCGCGGGATTTTGACATTTTTTCGCCGTTTTCTCCCAAAATCATGCCGTGGCTGGTGCGCTTGGCATAAGGTTCCGCCGTGGGAACTACGCCGATATCATATAAAAACTTATGCCAGAAGCGGCTGTATAACAAGTGAAGCGTGGTATGCTCCATCCCGCCGTTATACCAATCGACCGGGCACCAGTATTCCAAGGCTTCTTTGGAAGCGAACTCCTTTTCATTATGCGGATCGCAATACCGCAGGAAATACCAGGAAGATCCCGCCCATTGAGGCATGGTGTCGGTTTCCCGCACGGCGGGGGCGCCGCAGCAAGGGCACACGGTATTGACCCAATCGGTCATTTTCGCCAAGGGGGATTCGCCGGTATCGGTCGGTTCATAAGATTCCACATTCGGCAAGACCAACGGCAATTCGCTTTCGGGCAGGGGCACAAATCCGCATTTTTCGCAATGTACGATCGGGATCGGCTCGCCCCAATAGCGTTGACGGGAGAAAACCCAATCGCGCAGTTTGTAGTTTACCTTTTTTTCACCGAGGCCGCGCTCGGTCAACCACTCTTGGATGGCTTTTTTGGCTTCCTCCACGGATTTTCCGTTTAAAAAGCCGGAATTAACAAGAGTACCCGTTGCGCAATCGGTATAGGCTTCTTCCTGTACATGACCGCCCGCAACCACTTCAATGATCGGCAAATCGAATTTTTTGGCAAACTCCCAGTCCCTTGTATCATGCCCGGGCACCGCCATGATCGCGCCGGTTCCGTAAGAAATCAGAACATAATCGGAAATAAAGATCGGAATTTCTTTTCCGTTGACCGGGTTGATCGCCGCAACGCCCGCCAGTTTTACGCCGGTTTTTTCCTTAGCGAGTTCGGTTCTCTCAAAATCGGACTTTTTAGCGGCTTCCGCACGGTATGCGCGAACTTCTTCCATATTTTCGATCTGATCCGCCCATTTTTCAAGCAACGGATGTTCGGGTGACATGACCATATAAGTCACGCCGAAAAGAGTATCCGCACGGGTGGTGAAAATTTCAAACACATCCCCGTTGGTAGCGGAAAATTTCACCTGTGTTCCATAAGAACGGCCGATCCAGTTTTTCTGCTGGGTTTTCACGCGCTCGATAAAATCTACCCCGTCAAGCCCATCCAACAGTTTTTCGGCATAATCGGTGATTTTCAGCATCCACTGGCTTTTCTCTTTATGGATCACTTCACTGCCGCACCGCTCACAACAGCCGTTGACCACTTCTTCATTGGCCAGTACACATTTACAAGAGGTACACCAATTCACCGACATTTTCTTTTTATAAGCAAGCCCTTTTTTGAAAAGTTGCAAAAAGATCCACTGCGTCCATTTATAATACTGCGGATCGGTGGTATTGATTTCCCGGCTCCAATCGAAGGAAAAGCCGAGAGATTTTAACTGCCTTTTAAAATTGGCAATGTTCTTCTCGGTCACGATCGCGGGATGAACATGGTTTTTAATGGCAAAATTCTCGGTCGGAAGGCCGAAGGCGTCCCACCCCATCGGATAAAGCACATTATACCCTTGCAAACGCTTTTTGCGGCATACAATATCAATCGCGGTGTAAGAGCGGGGATGCCCCACATGAAGCCCCTGCCCTGATGGATACGGAAACTCCACCAAACCGTAAAACTTCGGAAGTGAAGTGTCGTTTTTAGCGGCAAAGGTTTGTTTTTCGTCCCAAATATCCTGCCATTTTTTCTCTATTGCTGCGTAATCATAGGTTTCCACAGTCAATCCCCCTCGGCTTGTGTTAAAATTTCACTCAAAGCGACCGGTTCTCCATCGCTCCACATTTTATCCAGCGCATAAAACTCACGCTGATCCCGGCTGAATACATGCACGATCACCGACCCGTAATCCAGCACGATCCACCCGGTCGTTTTTCCTTCAATATGATGCGGCGCCACGCCCGCTTCCGACAATTTTTCCTCCACCTCGTCCGCCAAGGCGCGCACATGGGTGGAAGAAGTGGCGGTACAGATCAAAAAATACTCCGTCAATACCGTTAAATCGGATATGCGCACCGCGTTGATTTCCTGCGCCTTTTTGGCATTCAACGCGTTTGCCGCGATTTTCAGAACTTCAAAAGCCTCCATCATGTTTCTCCTATTATCAATTTTTTAAAACGGCTTCATTATAGGCTTCCACCGTGTCATGATGCACAGCGCGCCCGTTTTCCACCAAATCTTTAATCGAATACTGCAACGCATAGAGAAACGCCTGTTCAAGCGATTCATCCACCAGCCGGCGGATCACATCCACATCGTCATAATCCCGGTCAGCCGAAGTGAAATCCGCCAGATACAACAATTTTGCCAAGTGCGACATTCCCGCTTTGGCGGTGGTATGATAGCGGATCGCGTCGATCACGGCTTCATCTTCGATCCTTAAAATATGCCGCACATATTCCGCGCCGGACATGGCGTGCCACAGTTTTTTCGCCTTTTTTTCAACATCGTTTAGCATTATACCAAATTCCGCGAAAATTTTCAAGTGTTCTTCTGCCGGGGCGTTTTTGGTAATATCATGCAATAAACCCGCAAGATACGCCTGCTCCGGATCACCGCCGTAACGCAAGGCAAGCCGCTTTGCCTCATCCGCCACGCATAACGAATGAAAATAGCGCTGTTCACTCAGACGGCTTTTTAAAATCGGTTTAAACTTGTCCGCTTGTTCCACCTTGATAAATCCCCTTTGCTTTGATATACGCATACACTTCCGCCGGCAACAACCGGCCGCCTTCTTCCGGCTTGGCACGGAACGCGGTGGAAGAAACCGCCGGAACCACCGTTTTCGGCACGGTGATCGCCATGCCCATGGCGGAAAACTGTTTTCGGCGGCGCTCAAACTCCCGATGGTCGGTGCCTTCCCTTTCAAACACGATAAACGGCAAAAGGCGCATCAAATCCTCATAACGATACCACTGATCAAACGATGTCAGCATATCGCCGCCGCAAACAAAAGCGAACTGTTTTTCCGGGTAACGGTTTTGCAGTGCCGTCACGGTATCAAAGGTATAACTTTTCCCTTCCCGTTCAAACTCGACAAGGCAAAGCGAAGCCTTCCCGTAAGGGCGGATCAACCGTTCATACATGGCGACGCGGTCTTCATCGCTTGCGAGAAATTCACACACTTTATGCGGGGGGATCCTGTCCGGCATCACCCAGATCTCCCCGATTTCTTTTTCTTCCTGCAATGCTTTCAACATTGCATCATGCCCGATATGCGGCGGGTTGAATGTTCCGCCGAACAATGCGGTCAGCACCGTTATTTCACCAACCTGATCTGTTTATTTTCCCGGCTTTCCCGGTACAACACAAATCTGAAACCGATCACCTGCACCACATCGGCCCCTACCTCTTCCGCGATCATATCCGCCGCCTCACGGGGAGAAAGCGGGCAGGTTTCCAAAGTTCTCATTTTGATCAGTTCCCGCTTTTCCAAGGCGTCGTCCACCTGCTTTACGGTATTGGCGCCCACGCCGGATTTCCCGACTTGCAAAATGGTTTCCATTTCATTTGCCAGCGCACGCAACTGCGCCCTTTGTCTGCTGTTTAACATACGCCACCCTCACCCGTGTACTTTTTCAGTTCTTCTTGAAAGGCGCGCAGCGCGTTGCCGCGGTGACTGACTTTATCCTTTTCTTCCGCCGTCATTTCCGCATAACATCCCGCTTCGCAAATGAACAACGGATCATATCCAAACCCGCCGTTGCCATGGCATTCCTCCGCCACATAGCCGCGGCATTCGCCGCGCACGGTAAATTCCCGCCCGTTCGGAAATACGCAAGCGATCGCGGAAACAAAGGTAGCCGTGCGTTTCTCCCGCGGCACGCCTTGCAGCGCGGCCAGCAATTTTTCATTATTCGAAGCATAGGTTGCCCCGAATCCCGAATACCGGGCGGAATACAGCCCCGGGGCGCCATCCAAAATATCCACGCTGAGCCCCGAATCATCCGCCACGGTGACCAATCCCGTTTTTTGAAGCCCGGAATGCGCCTTTAATAACGCGTTTTCTTCATAGGTCACGCCGGTTTCCTCTACTTCGGGCAACGGCTCGGGCAGATCGTTTTCGCTCAACACCTCAAAGCCCATCGGCAGAAGAATGCGTTCCAGTTCCGCTAATTTATGATGATTTTTTGTTGCAATAAAGATTTTCATTTAATTTTCCTCAAATAATCCTTCGGCAAATTCCCGGGCGGAGAAGGGCTGCAAATCGTCGATTCCTTCCCCCACACCGATGAATTTCACCGGAATGTTCAATTCGTTTTTGATCGCGATCACAATGCCGCCTTTGGCCGTTCCGTCCAGTTTGGTCAGCGCAATGCCGGTGATCTGAGCGGCATGCTGGAACTCCCGTGCCTGATTCACGGCGTTCTGCCCGGTCGCGGCGTCCAGCACCAGCAAGGTTTCCAACGAAGCTTCCGGCAATTCGCGGCTGATCACGCGGTTGATTTTCGCCAGTTCATCCATCAGATTTTTCTTATTGTGCAACCGCCCCGCGGTATCGCAAATAATCACATCCGCCCCGCGATGCTTTGCGGAAGAAATGGTATCAAACACCACCGAAGCCGGATCAGTGCCTTCCACGCTTTTGATCATGGAAACGCCCGCGCGCTCCGCCCAAATCCCCAGTTGATCAATCGCCGCGGCACGGAAGGTATCGGCGGCGCCCAGCACCACCTGCTTGCCCTGGCTTTTTAACTGTGCCGCCAATTTCCCGATCGTGGTGGTTTTCCCCACGCCGTTCACCCCGATCACCAACACGATAGAAGGTTTGGTTTCTAAATTCAGCCCTTCATCCTCCCCTAACAGTTCGGCGATGATCTCTTTTAAGAGGGTTTTGATCGCGGCGGGGTCGGTCGTGCCGGTTTCTTTGATCTTCCGGCGCAGCCGCTCGCAAATATCCGCGGCGGTATGCACCCCCACATCGGACATGACAAGGGTTTCTTCCAATTCTTCAAACAGCTCTTCGTCGATCTTGGTGAAACTGTTCAGGATCCCGTTCACGCCGTCCGCAATCGAAGCGCGCGTTTTTTGCAACCCTTGTTTGATCTTACTGAATAATCCCATGATTCCCCTGCTTTCTTTTCGTTTAAGCCGTTGCCGACGCCATTGCTTTTTCCAGTTCCGAAACATTCAGTTCCAGCAGTTTTGTAACGCCTTTTTCCTGCATGGTGACACCGTACAACATATCGGCGGCTTCCATGGTGCCGCGCCGGTGGCTGACGCAGATAAACTGTGTAGCCTCATCCGATTTGCGCATATATTCGGCAAAACGCTCTACATTGATGTCATCCAGCGCGGTATCCACCTCATCAAGGAAGCAGAACGGCGGCGCGTTGACGCGCATGATCGCAAAATAGATGGAAAGGGCGATCAATGCTTTTTCTCCGCCCGAAAGCCCATCCAGGCTCGGCACATTCTTGCCGGGCAATTTTACATTGATATCAATTCCGCTTTCCAGCACATTTTCCGGCTCGGAAAGGGACAAACTCGCGCTTCCGCCGCCGAATAACTCGGTGAAGGTTTTAGAGAAATTCTCATTGATCTTGGCAAAACCTTCCGTAAAGATGTCCTGCATTTGGTGGGTGAGTTGATTGATCAGTTTATGCAGTTCCGCACGGGTGCTTTCCACATCGGCGATTTGCGCCGACATAAATTCATACCGTTCGCTCACTTCTTTGTATTCCTCTATGGCGGACACATTCACATTCCCCAGCCCGCGGATTTTGGATTTTACTTCGGCGAGCGTGCGCTTGGCCTCGGCCGGGTTCTCGATCTGATACCCGATTTTCTCGGCCTCGCCGCGCGTCAACTGATACTCGTCATACAACTGGCGGATGACATCGTCATACTCTTTCAGCATGATTTCCTTCCGCTCGGTCAATCGCGCCAGTTCCCCGCTGATTTTTTCCCGGCGGGCGGTTTCTTCCCGTTCGCCGGTGCGCAGTTCCACGCCGGCTTTCTCGGTTTGGTTGCGCTTTTCCAGCAATTCTTCGATCGTCTTTTCAGAACCGGCGATTTGTTCCCGCAGCGATTCGATCGCCCGGTTTTCTTCTTCGATCCGCAAAGCGCATTTTTCGCTTTCTTCGCGGTTTTGCGCGATCTCTTCCTCGATCCGTTTAGCACGCTCGGCACGCCCGGCGATCATTTCCTCCATGCCCTTGACCGCCACGGCCACCGCTTCCAGATCCTTTTGCATTTCAATCAGATTCAGTTTCATGGCGGTGATTTTTTCCGCCGCCGCTTCCCGGTCGGTATTCAGGTTTTCTCTGCCGCCGGTCATACGGTCAATTTCCGCCTGGATCTTATTTTTCTGCGCTTCGGTTTCCGCGATTGCCTTAGCCGCCGCCGCGGAAGTTTCCCGCAACATCTTTAATTTTTCAGTGCTGCCGTCGCGTTCTTCTTCCAACTGCCGGATAGCCGTTTTCAAATTTTCCCGCAAATCTCCGATGCGTTTCAGTTCTGCCAAAGCACGGATCTTATCTTCGTTAGCGGTGGTCATTTCGGCGTTTTCCGCCGTGATGTCCGCCTTTACTTTTTCCACTTCGGTGACAGCGGCTTGCAGTTTCCCTTCGTTTTGAGCCAGTTTTTCCTGTAAGCGCTCCACTTCTTCTTCGTAACGCTTAATATCGCCCGCCCGGCCAAGCAATCCTGCGCTTTTCACCAAGGAGCCGCCCGTTAAAGAGCCGCCCGGATTGATTACCTGCCCGTCCAGTGTGACGACTTTGACTTTATAACCGCTTTTTTTGGCAATCGCGGTGGCGCTGTCGATCTCCTCCGCTACCACGGTGCCGCCAAGCAGATACCGCACGATTTCGCGGTATTTTTGGTCGCTCGCAACCAAATTGCTTGCCGTGCCGATATAACCGGGCAACCCGTCAAATCCCGCGTCGAAATGTTCTTTGGCGCGAATGGTGGCAACGGGAAGGAAGGTCGCGCGGCCGCCCTTTGTGTTTTTCAAAAACAGGATCGCGCGCTTTGCGTCGCTCTCGGTTTCCACAACGATGTTCTGAATTGCCGCCGCCAAGGCAGTTTCAATGGCAATACTGTATTCTTTTTCTACCGTGATCAGTTTGGAAACCGGCCCGCAGATGCCGCGCAAAAGCCCTTTTGAGGCTTCCGCCGTGACCGCTTTGACCGAATGGCTGAACCCATCCATATTGTTTTCCAATTCTTTTAAAATCTGGATCCGGCGGCGCTTTGCTTCCATATCGAGGCGCAGATTTTCGGTTTCTTCTTTCAGTTTTTCCGCCGTTTCCTCGCGTGCCGCCAAACGCATCTGGTATCCTTTTATCGCGTTTGAGCGGCTGACGATACTTTCCTCAATCTGATCCAGCAATGTTTCGGTTTCTCCGAACGATCCGTCCAGTTCCGCAATTTCTTTTTGATAATCAGCCAGTTGTGCCTCGGTATTGACGCCGCGTGCGACGATTTCTTCGATCGCACTGTCCGCCGTGACCATTTCCACCCGCTTATCGGCGTTTTCCGCTGTTAAAGCGTTGAGTTTGCGCACCTCGGTTTCGATCTGGCGGGAAATGGTTTCGCTGTCGCTCAACAGGGAAGAAAGATGTTCTTCTAGCGCTTTGAGTTTCTCTTCCAGCGCGGCCTTTTCCTCGATTTTCCGGCGACCTTCCTCCTCTTTCCGGGCGATTTCGGCGGCGGCTTCTTCGTCCGATTGCCCTAACTGGCTTTTTTCGGTTTCCAGCCGCTCGATCTGCGCGGTATGATGCGCGATCTCGTTTTCGATCACCGTAATGCCGCTTTGCGCTTTTACGATCGTTTCGTTCAAAGTAGAGATATTTAAACGCTCTCCCTCGATTTCCGAAGTCAGGCGAGCAAAATAGGCGGTATTTTCCTCCGCTTTTTTGTCAAACTCACTCAGCGCATCGTTAATTTCGCGATAAGCCAGTTCCGCCGCGGCGATGCGGCTTTCCTGATTGCGCAACGCTTCTTTGGAATTATCCAATGTGTGAAGCCA
>CACXFE010000199.1 GCA_902766855.1 Oscillospiraceae bacterium
ATCCGTTTTAATCCGTTGCGTGCGGCGCGTTCTTTTTCAAGAATCTGCATGGTTACGATTTTCAGATTGTCGATGGCGTTTTTCTCGGTGATGCCCAGTGTGATCTGGTTGGAAATCTGGAACATGGAAGCGCTTGCTTTTGTTCCTTCACCGTACATCCCGCGCACCGTAAACCCGATTTTCGCCACCGAATCCGTCAGTTGCCTGATCTCCCCGCCGCTGTTCAAAACCGGCAGATGCAGCATCACCGAGGCGCGAAGCCCGGTGCCGAGATTGGTGGGGCATTCGGTTAAAAAACCGATGCGTTCATCGTAAGCAAAGTGAAGCGAAGCAAAAAGCAAAGAATCCAGTTGTTCCGCCAAATCGTAGGCTTTTTCCAGTTGAAGTCCGCCGAGGATCACCTGAATCCGCACGTGATCCTCTTCCCCGATCATCACACTGATACTTTCATCGGAGGAAAGGATGATCGCGCGTTCCGCCGGATTCGCGGCAAATTCCGGACTGATCACATGCCGTTCCACCATGGCGGCGATCTCATTTTGCGGCACATCGCTCATATTGATATATTTCAGCGACTTTGCAAACGGTGTGTTGCTTTCTTCGATCGCTTTTTTGACCTGTGCGTTTAATTCCTTTCGCTGTTGATCGGTCATTCGCGCGGGAAACGGAAGTTTTTCAAGATTGCGCGCTAAACGAATGCGCGTACTGACGGCAATATCATTTTCAGGCGCCGGAACCGTATACCAGTTACTCATCTTTCTTCTCCTCCAATTCCTTGATCTGATCCCGCACGATCGCCGCTTCTTCGTAGCGTTCTTCCCCGACCAGACGGTTGAGTTCCATGCGCAGGGTTTCGATCTTGTTTTTATCGGGCACCGTGGCCAGCGGGGCGCTGTTCGGGATCTTGCCGATGTGCTTTACACTGCCGTGCAATCGCTTTAAATAAGGAAGCAGATCGCTGTAAAATGTTTTATAACATTCCGCACAGCCCGCTTTTCCGGTTTTGGCGATATCCGCAAAGGTTGCGCCGCATACCGGGCAGCGCCGGGTGTTTTCCGCCAGTTTATTCGGCGAGATACCGTTCAGCATTGAAATCAGCAGATCGGCAAGGCCGCCGTTCGGCAAATCGCCGTAACCCGCTTCGGCGGCACAGGATGTGCAAAGATCATGCTCAGTCAATACGCCGTTTACAACGGTTTTGATATGAGTTGTCGCAATATTTTTTCCGCATTTGTCACAGAACATAAAACATTCCTCCTACTTAATGAGAGTCAATAACATTTGTTTGAGAAGCGAAGCGCGCAAGGAATCGCGGTATTCCACCGGGACGCACTGCATCACCACACCCGAAAGCGCCGCTGAGATCAGAACAGCCGTTTCCTTATCTATAATGCCCGATTCAATGCAGTTTTCAATCACAATTCTCGCCGTCATGGCGTCCATTCGGTCGCCGATTGAGTTGATAATGTGCATCAAAGCTGAGGAATGATTCAGCACCACCCGGCGAATACGGATGTATCCCCCGCCGCCGCGGCGGCTTTCGATGATATAGCCATGCTCCGGCGTAAAACGGGAAGACAGCACATAATTGATCTGGCTTGGTACACATCCGATCGAATTGGCAAACTCATTGCGCTGGATCTCGGCGGTGTTCCCTTCCGATTCATTTAGCATCCTGATGATTTCTTGCGTGATCAAATCACTCATTCTCATGATTTCACACCTCTTTTGACCTTTCCTGACTTTTATTATACACGAAAGTCAGGAAAAGTCAAGTATAAAATTTATTTTTTTTAAAATTTCTTTCGGTAACACAAATTTCCCGGCGTGCATAGTATGGGGTGAAGACAAAAAAGGAGGTCTTTACTATGTGTAATAATTCTTTTGGCGGTAACAGTTGTACTTGGATTCTCTTGCTTGTTTTGGTACTCGTTTGCTGTGGTTGCTTAGGCAACAATAACAACGGCTGCGACGGCAACTGCGGATGCGGCTGCTGATCCGGTAAAATTCCGAACATTTTTTCCCATTTTCCCAACGAACGAAACATCCCGCCGGGTACCCCGGCGGGATGTTGTTTTTTATCAAAAAATTCAGTTTTTAAGGTTTTTCTTTCTCTAAAACATCGGCAATTCTGCGGCAGGCAAATCCGTCGCCGTAGGGGTTGCTTGCATGCGCCATGGCGAGATAGGCCTCCTCGTCCTCTAACAACCGTTTAAAATTCTCATAGATCGTCTGTTCGTCGGTGCCAACCAATTTCAGCGTTCCCGCTTTGATGCCTTCGGGGCGCTCGGTGGTATTTCGCATCACAAGAACCGGTTTCCCGAGCGAAGGGGCTTCTTCCTGGATGCCGCCGCTGTCGGTCAGGATCATAAAACTGCGCGCCATATAATTATGAAAATCCAGTACATCCAACGGTTCAATCATGCGAATGCGATCACAGGAGCGCAGTTCCTCATCCGCCGCTTTTCGCACAGCCGGATTCATATGGATCGGATAAATCGCCTTCACATCCCGATGTTCTTCTATGATCCGCCGGATTGCACGGAACATCTGGTGCATCGGCTCGCCCAAATTTTCCCGCCGATGGGCGGTAATCAAGATTAACCGACACCCCTTCGCCCAATCAAGATCGGCGGAGGAATAAGAATTTTTTACCGTGGTTTTTAAAGCGTCGATCGCGGTGTTGCCGGTTACATATATATGCTCCGGTTTCTTCCCTTCCCGCAAAAGATTTTCTTTTGATAAGGCGGTTGGAGCAAAATGATACCGCGCGATAATGCCGACCGCTTGGCGGTTAAACTCTTCGGGATACGGGCTATCCAAATTATAAGTGCGCAGGCCCGCTTCCACATGCCCCACGGGAATGTGCAAATAAAAGCACGCCAAGGCGGTAACAAATGTGGTGGAGGTATCGCCGTGTACCAAAACCACATCGGGCTTTACGGTTTCCAGCACCGTTTTGATTTTTTCAAGAATCCCCGCCGTAATGTCAAACAATGTTTGCTGTTCCTTCATGATCGACAGATCATAATCCGGCACCACCGAAAAAGCGTCTAAAACCTGATCCAGCATTTGGCGGTGCTGCCCCGTCACACAAACCAGGGTGCGAAGCCCGGTGCGGCTTTTCAGTTCGTTCACCAAAGGGCACATCTTAATTGCTTCCGGCCTTGTGCCGAAAACAAGCATGATCGTTTTCATAAGGTTCTCCGTTTCATTTAAAAACTCATATTCACATTATATCATTACTTTCAAAATTTTGCAAGTATCAGCCTCGATTTCCCTTTCTGATCGCACTTTTTGCATAAAATATGAAAAATATTTTAAATTTTTGTTCCCCCTCTTGACTTTTCCTGATTTTAGGATAAAATGGTGTATGTACGGGAATAAAGATTTGTCTTTATTCCGATCATTTCATTTTGGAGGGACTATTATGAACATCAAACCTTTGGCTGACAATGTCGTCATTCGGGCGACAGAGGCGGAGGAAACCACCAAAAGCGGCATCGTGCTGACATCGGCCGCTAAGGAAAAGCCGCAGATCGCGGTTGTGGTTGCCGTGGGACCGGGCGGTACGGTTGACGGAAAAGAAGTTAAAATGACCGTTGCCGCAGGCGATAAAGTCATCGCCGCTAAATACGCGGGAACCGATATTAAGATCGACGGTGAAGAGTATACCATTCTTCATCAGTCCGATATTTTAGCGATCGTGGAATAACAGGAGGGTATAGATCATGGCAAAGAACATTATTTTCGGCGAGGAAGCGCGCAAATCGCTTCAAATAGGCGTAGATAAACTGGCAAACGCCGTTAAAGTAACATTAGGCCCGAAAGGCAGAAATGTTGTGTTGGATAAAAAATACGGCTCTCCCCTCATCACCAACGACGGGGTGACCATTGCCAAAGAAATCGAATTGGAAGATCCGTTTGAAAACATGGGTGCGCAGCTTGTCAAAGAGGTATCGGTAAAAACCAATGACGCCGCGGGCGACGGTACCACCACCGCTACTGTTTTGGCACAGGCTTTGATCAACGAAGGCATGAAAAACATTGCCGCGGGCGCCAACCCCATGGTAGTAAAAAAAGGAATCAAAACCGCTGTGGATACCGCGATCAAAACCGTAGTAAGCAACTCCAAAAAAGTCAGCGGCAGTGATGATATTGCCCGCGTTGCCACCGTATCATCCGGCGATGAAGTAATCGGGAAACTGATTGCAGAAGCCATGGGCAAAGTCACGGCGGACGGCGTTATCACCGTGGAAGAATCCAAAACCGCCGAAACCTATTCCGAAGTTGTGGAAGGCATGCAGTTTGATCGCGGCTATATCACCCCTTATATGGTGACCGATTCCGACAAAATGGAAGCCGTGATCGACGATGCGCTTATTCTGATCACCGATAAAAAGATTTCCAATATTCAAGAGATCCTGCCTTTGTTGGAGCAAATTGTGCAGGCCGGCAAAAAGTTGCTGATCATTGCCGAGGATATTGAAGGCGAAGCCCTCTCTACCCTGATCGTGAACAAACTGCGCGGCACCTTTACCTGCGTGGCGGTAAAAGCCCCGGGCTTTGGGGATCGCCGCAAAGAAATGCTCCGCGACATCGCGATCCTGACCGGCGGCGAAGTGATTTCCGAAGAATTGGGCCTTGAATTGAAAGACACCACGATGGATCAACTCGGAAAAGCGCGCCAGGTTAAAGTTACCAAGGAGAACACCATTATCGTGGACGGTGCGGGTGATTCTTCTGCAATTAAAGATCGAGTGGCGCAGATCCGCAACGAACTGGCTGTCACCACTTCTGATTTTGATAAGGAAAAATTGCAGGAACGCCTTGCTAAATTGGCCGGCGGCGTAGCCGTGATCAAAGTCGGTGCGGCAACCGAAATTGAAATGAAAGATAAGAAGTTGCGCATTGAAGACGCACTTTCCGCCACCAAAGCGGCTGTGGAAGAAGGCATTGTGGCCGGCGGCGGCGTTGCGTTGATCAACGCGATCCCCTCTGTCAAAGCCCTGCTGGATACCACCGAAGGCGATGAGAAGACCGGCGTCAACATCGTGTTGAAATCGCTGGAATCTCCGATCCGCCAGATCGCGTTCAACTCCGGCCTGGAAGGCTCTGTTATCATTGATAAGATCATGGCAAGCGGTAAGACCAATTACGGGTTTGACGCTTATCGTGAAGTTTACACCGATATGATCGAAGCCGGTATCGTGGATCCTACCAAAGTGACGCGTTACGCACTTGAAAACGCCGCTTCCGTAGCCGCCATGGTATTGACCACCGAAAGCCTTGTTGCCGAGAAGAAGGAAGACGCCGCTGCCGCCAACGCGGCCGCCGCTGCCGCCGCGGCACAAGCGGGCGGGATGTATTGATCCGCTTTTATTCTAAACCGCACGGCGGGAAACCTTTTGGTTTCCCGCCGTGTTTTTTTGCAAATAAAAAAGCGGCGCTTCCGTTTGGGAAACGCCGCGGCGATTAAGAATTGTGGTACAATTTTTTGGTTTGATATTTCGGCTCGCAAGTGATGTTCACACCAAGTTTGCGGAAAACCTGCTCATCCACGCGGGAAAGGATCACCGAGGAATGTGCCTCGGCACCTGCCAGGTTTTTTAACTGGTTAAGCGCCTTTTTGGCGGTATCGTTGGTCGCGGCGCCGATGGAAAGCGCGATCAGCACCTCATCAGTATGTAAACGCGGGTTATGGTTGCCCAAAATCTCGGTTTTTAACTGCTGGATCGGCCCAATGATCGTGGGCGAAATCAAGTTGATGTCATCCGGGATCCCCGCCAATACTTTTAAGCAGTTTAACAACATGGAAGAAGAGGCGCCTAAAAGGCTGGAAGTTTTTCCGGTGATGATCTCCCCGTTTTTCAGTTCGATCGCCGTAGCGGGGGCGCCGGTTGCCTCGGCTTTGTCAAGCGCCGCCTTCACCACCGGGCGATTGGCGCTTGTTACCCCGACCTGATTCATCAGCAATTCGATTTTCGGTGCGTCGTTCTGTTCGCTCAATCCTTGCCGGTAGCAAACCTGTGCGCTGTAATATCGCCGGATGATTTCTTGTTTGGCCGCTTCTTTGACCGCCTCATCATCCGAAATGGCAAAGCCGGCCATATTTACGCCCATATCGGTAGGGCTTTTATAGGGGGAAACCCCCAAAATCTGTTCCAGCATGGCGTTTAAGACCGGGAAAATATCAATATCGCGGTTATAATTCACCGCCATTTTCCCGTAGGCTTCCATATGGAACGGATCAATCATATTCAGATCGTTCAAATCCGCCGTAGCGGCTTCATACGCTACATTGACCGGGTGTTTTAACGGTAAATTCCAAATCGGGAATGTCTCGAATTTGGCATATCCGGCTTTTACACCATGCTTATTTTCGTGATACAGTTGAGAAAGGCAGGTGGCCATTTTCCCGCTGCCGGGGCCGGGCGCGGTCACCACCACAAGCCGGCGTTCGGTTTCAATATAATCGTTTTTACCGAATCCTTCTTCACTGACAATGTAAGGAATGTTGGAGGGATATTCTTTGATCGGATAATGGCGATACACCTTTACTCCAAGCGTTTTCAAACGCTTTTCGAACGCTTCCGCCGAAGGTTGTCCCGTATAGCGGGTGATCACAACGCTGCCCACATACAATCCGATGCCGCGAAATGCGTCGATCAAACGCAAGGTATCGAGATCATAGGTAATTCCCAGGTCGCCGCGGCGCTTGTTTTTCTCGATCGCGTCCGCATTGATCGCAATCACGATCTCCGCATCGTCTTTTAATTGCAGCAGCATTTTCACCTTGGCATCCGGTGCAAAGCCCGGTAAAACCCGTGAAGCATGGTAATCATCGAACAATTTTCCGCCGAATTCCATGTATAACTTGCCGCCGAACGCCGCAATACGATCCCGGATATTCTGGGATTGCAAGGTGATATATTTTTCGTTGTCAAATCCTATTTTTTGCATAAATACCCCCACATTCCTGATATTCAACTTCTTTTATTAAAATGTCTGCACCTGCCAAAATCGCCGATTTTGGCAGAAAAAGCGTTCAAAAAACGCTTTTTCATAAATGCCGACGGCGTGTCGGCATTTATTCAGTTTGACATTATTATACATGATTCGACGCGGATTCGCAAGCCTGATTCGAATATAAATTCAACACATTTTGCGCGCGATTTTTGATCATATCTACAAGAACAGAGGGTGAAAGCACCTGAATCTGATCCC
>CACXFE010000200.1 GCA_902766855.1 Oscillospiraceae bacterium
ATTTTAAAGAGATTATTTTCTTTAATATTTTGAAACAGGAAATTATAAATAAAAAATCGTTTTTCGTGGCTACTCTGCACAGGCTGCTATCAAGGACGGCAGGAAGTAAGAACCCGACCCGACCCCGAAATCAAAGATTTCGAGCGGGTGCCCCGGAACCTTGTTGCTAACGCAATAAGTCCGAAGCCCTTCAAGTTCGCTGAATTTACGCTCACTAAAGCCGACGCGCAGAAATATCTGTACGCCGACTCCACGAAAGACCGCGTATAAGCAAACCGGCGTAAAAGCAGCGCTGTATATTGGAACAAACACCCTCTGCCGGGCGACCGGCAGAGGGTGCTTTTGTTCGCGGCGGATCAATCTGTGATCGTGACAGAAGTGATCACCGGCTGATTGGCTTTGGCTACCGTGCCGTTACGATCGGTCACGGGGGTCTGCTCGGCGATCTGATCGACAACCTCCATTCCTTCGGTCACATGGCCGAAAGCGGCATAAGCGCCGTCTAAACTGGGATCGTCCGCGTGCATGATGAAAAACTGTGAAGAGGCGCTGTTGTTATCGCCGGAGCGGCGCGCCATGGAAATGACGCCCCGGGTGTGTGAAATGGTATTTTCCACTCCGTTTTGCACGAACTCGCCTTTGATGGTTTTCTCCGAGCCGCCCATGCCGTTTCCTTCCGGGTCGCCCCCCTGGATCATGAAACCCTTGATGATGCGATGAAAGGTCAACCCATTATAAAAGCCGCTTTTCGCAAGGGTGATAAAGTTTTCAACGGTGATCGGCGCGGTGTCCCCGTCCAGTTCCACCTTGATTTCGCCGAAGTCTTTTACCGTGATCACCGCGTGATGAATCCCGTATTTTTCGGTATTTTGGGCGGAGGGCGTTTTTTCCGCTTCTTTGCCGCACCCGCTAAGGCAGGACAATAATACCAGGGACACGAGAATGCAGAGAATTTTTTTCATCATCATCATTTCTTTCCGTTATCTTTTTTTATTGGAATAGGGAATATATTTTACCCGGCGTTTTCGCCGCCGATGGTAGTTCAAGCGAATACAGAGGAGAATAAAAATTAAAATCAAAACGGCAATCAGGCCCAAAAACAATTTCATATAAATGGAGCCAAAGAAATTTTTGACCGCCCGAAACACCGTCAACAAGCGGCTGGCCGCAATATCGTTGTTGGCAACCAGATTGACCGTGCCGATCACTTCTTCGGCATATACAATATCCGCCGTGCCCAAAATGTCTCCTTTTTTGATCGGCGCATCCACCGCGTCGCTTTTTAAATGGGTTTTGACCACGATGGTGGAATCATCCGCTTCGTTTGGCAAAACGGTGATAAAAGGCTTTTCAAAGTACAGCGGGGCAAAATCGGTTTCCAGGGAGAGATTGACCGGGATTTCGCAAATCGGCTCTTTGGAATTGGCGATTTCCTTAAACGAAAAATTGTTGAACGCCCAGCGGTACAGGGCGGAACTGTCAGTAAAATGGCGGGTTTCCCGCGGGGGGCATCCCATAACGACGCACAGATAATTGTACCCGTTGTAAGAAGCGGTGCTGACGAGGCAGCGCCCCGCCTCATCCGTATATCCGGTTTTAACGCCGTGCGCATACTGATAATAATAATTGGTGTTGACATCCTGTAAAAAATTGGTGGTGGAAATGGTGCGCTTGCCCGACATATTGGTGGCTTCCACCGTGTAGCGAAGCGATTCGCAAACCGTTTTGAAGGTGGCGTTTTTTAAGGCATAAACGGTCAAGGTATGAATATCGTTCGCCGTGGTGTAGGTTTCTTCATCGTGCAGCCCCACGGGGTTTCCGTAATGCGTGCCGGACAGCCCGAGTTCGGCCGCTTTTTCATTCATCATGGCCACAAACCCGTCCACACTGCCGCCGTAATACATGGCGGCAAGGTAGGCGCAATCCCCGAAGGAAGACATCAAGACAAAATAAACCAGATCGATTTGTTTGATTTCTTCCCCTACTTTCAGGTTGGAAACGGAACTGCCGGTGCCGGAAATGATTTTTTGCACTTCTTCGGTCATGGCGAGTTTGGCTTCCGGCTGGTATTTTTCATTTTCCAGGATGAGTATGGTTGTCATGATTTTGGTGATTGAAGCGGGATAAACCTTCTGATCCGGGTTTTTGTTGTACAGTACATCGCCCGTATCCAGGGAAACAAGAAGCGCGGCTTTGGCGCTGATGTCAAATCCCGTCGGTTCATAGGCTTTTACGGGAAAGACCGCCCCGCCCAACAGAAAAATGCAAAAAAAACATAAAAAAATTTTTTTAAGCATGGAAATCTCCTTCAAGATAGTGTATACTGGATAAAGAAACTTTTGATTTGAAACGAGTATCATTTCATATTATACCATATTCTTTGCAAAAAGGAAGCACAAATTTCAAAAAGGCGGTGATTTTTTGGTCTACATAACGGGGGATATGCACGGCTGTTTAGAGCGGTTGTACGATAAAAATTTCCGTAAACTGAAAAGCGGCGATGTGCTGATCGTCTGCGGCGATTTCGGCTATATTTTTTCCGGGGATAAACTGGAACGGCAAGTGATCGATTTTCTTGCCGCGCGCCGTTTTGTCACGGCCTTTGTAGACGGCACGCACGATAATCTTGAAACCATCGGCCGCGCCCGCGTGACCTATTGGCACGGCGGAATGGTTCACCGCATCAAGGGAAACCTGATCCATCTGATGCGGGGGCAGATTTTTGAAATCGAGGGAAAGAGTTTTTTCACCTTCGGCGGGGGTGAAAGCATTGATAAGGATATGCGGGTCGCCACAGGGCTGTGGTGGAGAGAAGAGGAGCCGACGCCCGCCGAAATGGCGGAGGGCGCTAAAAGACTGGATGAAGCGGGGCTCCAGGTGGATTATATCATCACGCATGAGCCGCCGTCGCTTGTGAAAAGCGCCATTCTTCTTCGCCGGGGCGATAGCGACCGCGTGAATAAACTGAACGGCTATTTTGAGGAAATCGGGCGTTCCTGCAAGTTCCGGCATTGGTATTTCGGCTCTCTGCACGAAGACCGCGTGATCACCGAACATCATACCTGCGTGTTTCGCAAAATGATCCCGGTCACCGAAAAAGCGGTGCCTGTGAGCAAGTTGCCCGAGAACAATAAAGAACTGTTGATAATGGATACTTGACATTTATGGTATAATAACCTTAGCGGCTGTTTTACCATATAGCCGCAGAAGCATTTTAAGAATTCGGAGGAACGATATGGTTAATACCGAACGATTGTGTCCTGCTTGCATGAACGATCACGGCGGGCAAAAGATCTGCCCGTTTTGCCATGCGGATGTTTCCGCGGCAAACCCGCACGGTTGTTTGCCGGTGCGCTACCCGTTGACCGAGCGTTATTTTATCGGTCAGGCAAAGTCCGTCAATGGCGAAGGGATCACCTATATGGCGTGGGATCGCGCACATGACGCGCCCATTCGCGTGCGGGAATATTTTCCGGCCGGGTTGGCAAAGCGCAATCCCGATCAAACTGTTTCTGTGTCGGAATCCGGCAAATATGCTTATAACGAAGGGCTGATGGAGTTTATCGAGGTCAACCGCAAGATCAAAGAAGCCGCTTTTCCCGCGGTGATGAAGGTGACCGATGTTTTTGAATCCAACGGAACGGTTTACGCGGTGACGCAGAGCATCGCCTCCATTACCTTGAAAGAGTTTTTGAAAAAGAACGGCGATATGCTGAAATGGGAACAGGCGCGCCCGCTCTTTTTGCCGCTGATTGACACGATCAAAGCCATGCATGACGAGGGCTTTGTTCACGGCGGGATTTCGCCCGAAACCATTTTGGTCGGGCGGGACGGAAAACTTCGCCTCTCCGGCTACGGGATCACCAAACTGCGCCATGCAAATGAAGATATTCAAACGGAACTGTATCCCGGTTTTGCCGCGATCGAGCAATATGATCACGAAAAACGGCCCGATCGCCGCACCGATGTATACGGGCTTTGCGCGGTGCTTTTCCAGGTTTTGATCGGCACGGTGCCGCCCGAAGCGCCTGCCCGCCTGCAAGGGGATTCCATGTCGATCCCCGCAAAGTGCGTGGAAGAACTGCCGCGTCATGTTTTGCAGGCGTTGGCAAACGGATTGCAGGTTCAGCCCGAAAACCGCACGGAAAACATCGAAATTTTTAAAAATGAATTGGTTTACGCGGAAACCGAGCCGGAAACACCGGTTCGTCCTGCGCCGGAAAACGGCGGCAAAGCGGATAAAAAGCACAAAAAGAGCGGTAACGGGAAATTGATCGTGATTTCCGCCGCCTGCACCGCTCTGGTCTTTTTGGCGGTCGTCGGAGTGTTGCTCGCAACGGTGTTCCGTGAGGATGTTTTCGGCAAAAACACCTCCTCGGCCGAAAGCGAAAGTTCCGAAAGCGCGCCGGTAGTGGATCCGATCGGCACGATCGACAGCGGCGCCGAGGAATCGGCGGTCTTGTTCACGGTGCCTGATTTAAAAGGAAAGTATTATTCCGAATTGGAGAAGGACGATGAACTGGATAAATTCAAACTGGTGATCAAAGGCAAAGAATTCAGCGACCAATACGCCAAGGGGCAGATCATGGCGCAATCGGTGGCGGAAGGCACCGGCGTGGTGCGGGATACCGCCGTGGAACTGACTATCAGTTTAGGGCCGCGGGAAGTCAAGATCGCCAATGTGGTAGGGCTGGACGAAGTGAACGCCAAAATAGAACTGCTCAAACAAGGATTTTTATATGACAATATTGAAGTGCTGGAAAAATACGATGAAGATCGGGAGCCCGGCACAGTGGTCGAGCAGGAGCCGAAATACGGCGCGCGGATCAGCCCGGAGGCCGCTGTTTCGATCACGATCAATTCCTATACCGGCAGTACGGAATCGGGAAATTCGGAAAATGAATAAAAAATGCTTGATTTTTCCTGTAAAGTGTGTTATACTATCAGTAGTCTGATGAAAGGTGAGTGGGGTGACCCGCTCACTTTTGTTTTGCGAAAGGGTGAGAGAATGGCGAATGCGGCGGAAAAGGTATACGGGCTGATCAAAGAAACCGTGGAATCCTGCGGCGTTTCCCTCTGGGATGTCCGCTTTGTGAAAGAAGGCGCTTCCCGGTATCTGCGGATTTATATTGACAGCGAGGCGGGCGTTACACTGGATGATTGCACCGCGGTTTCCCACGCGATCGACCCGGTGATCGACGAGGCGGATCCGATTGATGTTTCCTATTTTATGGAAGTGTGTTCGCCCGGGCTTAACCGGGAACTGACAAGACCTGAGCATTATGCCGCTTTTGTAGGCAGCAAAGTAAAATTGCGGCTTTATAAAGCGGAGAACGGTTCCAAAGAAGTGACCGGCTTCTTAAAAACCGGGGAAGAACCGATCGTGGTAGAAACCGAAAACGGTGAGCGCGGGTTTACTTTGAAAGAAATATCCAAGGCAAACCTGTGCGATTTTGAATAAGTTGTATTTTGGAGGAATGGAAAAAAATGGCAAGCACAAAAAAAGCAGCAAAAAAGGCGGATGACAATAAGGAGTTTTTTGAGGCTCTGCGGTTGATGGAAGAGGAAAGAGGAATTCCGAAGGAGTTCATCGCGGAAAAAATCGCTGATGCGATCGTGGTGGCCGCCCGCAAGGATTACGGCGGAAACGACATTGTTTCCTGCACGATCGATCCCGAAAAGGAAATCTTCACCGTGTATGCCCGCAAAGCCGTGGTGGAGGAAGTAACCAATCCTTTTACCGAGATTTCAAAGGAAGACGCGCTTAAAATTGATAAGCAAGCGGTGGAAAACGGGTTTGTGGATATTAAACTCGATCCTAAAAAGTTCGGGCGGGTTGTGGCGCAGAACTCGAAGAACAATTTCCGCCAAGGCGTAAAAGAGGCTGAGCGCGGGCAGGTTTTGGCGGAGTTTCAAAGCCATAACCGCGAACTGGTCACGGCGGTGGTACAGCGTGTGGATCCGAAAACCGGCAACGCGATCTTAACGATCGGCCATAACGAGGCCACTTTGCCGAAACTGGAACAGGTGCCGGATGAGATTCTGCACGAGGGCGATCACATCAAAGTTTATGTTGTGGATGTAAAAGAAACCGATCGCGGGGCAAAAATCATGCTTTCCCGCACCCATCCCGGCCTTGTGAAGCGGTTGTTTGAAACCGAAGTGCCCGAGATTTTTGACGGGACGATCGAGATCAAGGCGGTTTCCCGGCAAGCGGGCTCCCGTACCAAGATCGCCGTATGGTCACAAAACAGTGAGATCGATCCTGTCGGTTCCTGTATCGGGCCGAAGGGCGCGCGGGTGAACAAGATCGTAGAGGAACTTGCCGGCGAGAAAATCGATATTGTAAAATACAGCGAGGATCCGTGCGAATTTGTGGCGGAAGCGCTTTCACCCGCCAAAGCAACGATGGTGGAAATTGAAAGCGAAGATCCGAAGGTATGCAAAGCACGCGTTCCCGAGGCACAGCTTTCCTTGGCAATCGGCAATAAAGGGCAGAATGTCCGGCTGGCCGCCAAACTGACCGGCTGGAAAATCGATATCCACCCGGAGAGCGGTTTTTACGGAGAATAAACGGCTGAAAAACGGAAAAGAAAACGGGGGAAATCAACATGGGCACAAAAAAGATCCCGATGCGGATGTGTACCGGATGCCGCGAGATGAAACCGAAAAAGGAATTGATCCGCCTGGTGAAAACGCCGGAAGGGGAAATCAAACTGGATCCGATCGGGAAAATGAACGGCAGGGGCGCTTATTTTTGCAAAGCGGCGGAATGCCTGCAAAAAGCCAAAAAAACCGGCGCGCTTGCACGGGCGTTTGAAATGCAAGTGCCGGAGGAAGTGTTCGCCGCGGCGGAAAAGGAGTTGGCGGCGCTTGAATAAAATGCTTTCTCTGCTTGGGTTTGCCGCAAAAGCAGGCAAACTTTCATACGGAATGCAGGCGGCCAAAGAAGCCATGAACGCCAAAACGGCCGCGGTGGCGATAGCGGCTTGCGATATTTCCGAAAAGAGCAAAAAAGAAGTACGCTTTTTTGCCGAGAAAAATTCCCTGCGATTTCTGTTGCCGGCTGATGTGGATATTGCCGCTGTTTCAAACGCTGTCGGAAAAAAATGCGGGATTCTTACCATCAACGACAGCGGATTTGCCGAAGCCTTCTTGAAGGCATATGAAGGAGGAAATGCGAATGACAAATAAAGTGAAGATCAGTGAACTTGCGAAAAATTTCAAAGTCACCTCGAAAGAGGTTATCTCTATTATCGAAGAAAAAACAGGTGTTGCGAAAAAAAGCGGCGCGGCACTTGATGAAGTGGAGATCAGCATTGTGTTTGATGTTTTGACGGCGGCAAACGCAGTCAAAAATTTCAAAGCATATTTTGCTACGGGTGAAGAGGCTCAGGCAGCCGCGAAAAAAGCGCGGGAAGATGAGAAAAATAAAAAACTGGCCGAACAACTGGCAATTTTGGAGCAGTTAAAAGCGGCGGCCGCGGCACAAAACGGCGAAGCGGAAAAGAAAGAAGACAAACCCGCTAAACCTGCAAAAGAAAGCAA
>CACXFE010000201.1 GCA_902766855.1 Oscillospiraceae bacterium
CTGACGGTGAAGCCGCACAGCGCACAGGCCGCAAGGGATAAAACCGGGCTTGCGGTGAAGGCGGCGGTGAGATAGCAGAGCGAACAAACGCCGCTTAACAAAAGCAGGACGCGCCGGAAGGATAAACGGGCGGCAAAGCGGGCATATAAAAGCCTGCCTGTCCCCATGAACAATGCAAAGGCGCAAGGGCCTGCCAAATCGCCCACGGTTTTGGAAACCCCCAGTGCCTGCTGGGCAAAAAGGGAAGCCCATTGCGCCATGGCGATCTCCGAAGCGCCCGCACAGAGCATGATGACCATAAAGGTGCGAAAAAGCGGGTTGGAAAGCAACTTTTTCGCATTGCCGCTTTGCTGTTCGCGCGGCGGCTCGATCACCGGGGCGCGCCAAAAATTAAACAGATTAATCAGCGGAACGATCGCCCAAATAAGCGGCACATAAAACCAGTTGCGATAACCGAAAAGCAGGATCAGCAAAGTGGTGCCCACGGCGGTAAAAGCCTGCCCCCAACAATAGAAGGAATGGAGGATCGACATGGCGCCGCGGCGATTACTGCTGGGAAGCGCTTCGATCAGCGGGCTTAAAATCACTTCGATCAACCCGCTGGCAAATGCGTAAACGACAATCGAAATCACAATGCCGAGATAGGGCGAGGGCAGCAGGCGGGGCAAAAACACAAGCAATACAAGGCCGGCCGCCGCCAGCCCCTGGCAGAGAACCGCTGCTTTTTTGTACCCGGTTACCGCCACGATTTTCGGCGTGAGAATATCGGTGAACAACTGGGTGAGAAAATTGACCACGATCAAGCGGCCGAGTTGCTCATAAGAAATACGGTATACATTTTGCAGGGCGATAAACAGGATCGGCAAAAAATTGTTGATGATCGCCTGCACGGTATATCCGATATAGGCGGCAATACGGGTGTGAGTATAACGGGGTGTTAACATAAAAACAGTGTTCTTTCCTTTAAAATACAAAAAATCCCCGGGCGTTTCGCTCGAGGCTATTTTTTGCGGTTAAATTGTCAGATCGCTCTGGTGACCTTGCCCGAACGCAGGCAACGGGTGCAAACATTGATTCGACGCGGAGAACCGTTCACGATCGCTTTTACTTTCTTTACATTGGGTTTCCAGGTTCTGTTGGTTCTTCTGTGTGAGTGAGAAACCTTGATCCCGAAAGTAATTTCCTTATTGCAGATATCACATTTAGCCATGGTCTGCACCTCCTTCTTCTGTTTCGGCCTTTCGACCGTTTGCATAGCAACAATTATCATAACAGATTGCGAAAGAAAAATCAAGTGTTTTTTTATAGTTTCTCATATTTTTGTGCATAATAAGATTTGAGGTGAAGAAAATGAAGAGCAAAAAACAAGGCGCCAAAGGCGATTCGCCTTCGGTCTTTCCGCAGAAATCCGTGCCCGAAACCGCGTTCGACGCGGTAAACAATTACGGCACCTATAATATTCAACCCACCGCCGATACCGAAAACACTTATCCCACTATTGCGCAGGGGTATCATCCCGCCATTCTGAAAAGCGACGGAGAAAATCGAAAAGCCGAAAAGAAATAGGTTGACAAATACAGGAAAAAGCCGTATAATTCATATAGATTAAGCAGGTTTTTCTTGCGTTTGGAGGAATAAGAAATATGATTAGTGCCGGCGATTTCAGAAATGGCGTCACCTTTGAGGAAGACGGGAATGTTTTACAGGTGGTTGAATTCCAGCATGTAAAGCCCGGAAAAGGCGCCGCTTTCGTCAGAACCAAAGTGAAAAATGTCATTACCGGGTCGGTCGTTGAAAAGAGTTACAACCCCACCGCCAAATTCCCGACCGCGTATGTCGAGCGTAAAGACATGGAGTATTCTTACAACGATGGCGATCTTTATTATTTTATGGATCAGGAAACCTATGAACTCGTGCCGATCAACAGCAGCGAGTTGGGTGACAATTTCAAATTCGTGAAAGAAAATATGGTTTGCAAAATTCTTTCCTACAAAGGCAAGGTGTTCGGTGTGGAGCCGCCCACCTTCGTGGAATTGCAGATCACAGCGACGGATCCGGGTTTCAAAGGCGATACCGCCACCAATGCGACCAAGCCCGCCACGCTGGAAACCGGCGCGGAGATCCGCGTGCCGCTCTTCATCAATGAAGGCGACATGATCCGGATCGACACCAGAACCGGCGAATACATGGAGCGCGCATAACCGCACAGTCTGAATACATGGGAGATCCCCGCCTGCCGCAGGGGGGATTTTCATAAAATCTTTCGCGGCAGAACAGGAAGGTACAATATGGATATTTGCGAAAAAGTTGCGTATATCAAGGGTTTGGCTGACGGGTTGGAGTTAGATCAATCCACCAAAGAGGGCAAGATCCTGTCCGCGGTGATCGATCTGCTTGGCGATATGACCGATGAGATCTGTGAAATTGAAGACGGATGCGATGAATTGATGGCACAGATCGACGAGGTGGATGAAGATCTTTCCGCAGTGGAAGACATTCTCTACGGCGAGGATGATGACGAGGACGACGAAGAGGATGAGGACGACGATTTGTATGAGATCGAATGCCCTTCCTGCCATGATGTGATTTATCTGGATGAGGATATGCTGAAAGACGAAGGCATGACCTGCCCGAACTGCGGCACGGAACTGGAATTTGATTTTGATGAGGACGACGCTGTTCAAGAGGAAGGCGAGGAGCCGGAAACCGACGGAGAGCAGGAAGGCTGATAAAGTGAACCGCCGTGCCATGCCGCTTGTGGTATGACACGGCTTTTCTTTTTTTGAGAAGGTGTTCAAAAATGGAACAGACGCAATGGAAATGGGAGTATCAGGCGGTAGAGGCGGCGCAAGGCAATTTGCCGGTCATTGTAGCGGCGGCGGGGGCTTCCTCCCGGATGGGGGGCATCCACAAGCAATTTGCGGAAATCGCAGGGGTGCCGGTGCTGGCAAGAACTTTGATGGCACTGGATTCTTCCCGCTATATCGGCTCGATCATTTTGGTAGTCCGCCCGGAGGATGTTTTTGCGGCGCAGGCATTGGTCAGCCGGTATCTGATCCGAAAAGTGACCGATCTGATCGAAGGCGGCAGCAACCGGCAGGAATCTGTGAAAAAAGGGCTGGACCGGCTGGATCAAGCGGCCGATAAAGTTTTGATCCATGACGGGGCGCGCCCCTTTGTGGATGATGTGATCATCGGTCAGGTGGCGGCCGCGCTGGAACAGCATCCCGCCGTGACCTGCTGTGTGCCGGTGAAAGACACGATCAAACAGATCGACGGGAGCGGCAAAGTAACCGCCACGCCGGATCGCAAGCATTTAGTCGCGGTGCAAACGCCGCAGGGCGTTTGGGTGTCGGAATACCGCGAAGCCCTTCAAAAAGCGGGGGATCTTTCCGGATTTACCGATGATATGTCGATCATGGAGCAAGCGGGTTATCCGGTTTTTACCGTGCCGGGGAATTATCGCAATTTAAAAATCACCACAGCGGAAGACCTCCGCATTGCGGCAAGTCTTTTGGAGGGGGAAGAGGAATGAGAATCGGTCACGGATATGATGTGCATCGGCTGGTCGCCGGCAGGAAACTGATCCTCGGCGGGGTAGAGATTCCGCATGAAACGGGGCTGCTCGGTCATTCTGATGCGGATGTTTTGCTTCATGCAATTTGCGACGCGCTTCTCGGCGCGGCGGGGCTTGGCGACATCGGCCGCCATTTCCCCGATACCGCCGCGGAATGGGAAGGAATCGACAGCAGGATCCTGCTGCGCAAAACCGTGGCACTTTTGGCGGAAAAAGGGTATCGCCCCGGAAATATCGACGCCACGGTGATCGCGCAACGCCCGAAATTGGCGCCTTACCTTGAAACCATGCGGCAGATTATCGCGGAAGATTGCGGCGTTTTGCCGGATGCGGTCAATGTGAAAGCCACAACCGAGGAACGGCTCGGGTTTACGGGGCGGGAAGAAGGAATCGCGGCACACGCGGTTTGCCTGATTTTGTCATAAAATTCACGCTCCCCCTATATACATATAATATATCATGCGGCTGATGTGTGACGGGGGCGGAGAATATGAAACTGTTTATCACTTTTTCCAAAAAAGGGATCGCATTGCTGTTGGCGGCTCTGATCGTGGGCTTGCTGGCAATCAGCCGCATCACGGCATTGAACCGCGGCGGGATCGACGGAGCAACCAACGCCGAGCGGCTGGACTATGCCGAAAGCCTGGGGCTTGCGGTGGAGGAAACGGCGATCGAAACGCGGGAAATCGTGATCCCCGAAACTTTTTCCGATGTATACAGCAAATACAATCAATTACAGGCGCAGGCGGGGTTTGACCTGTCGGGTTATCGCGGAAAAAACGCCACGGTATACGCATATGCCCTGTCAGGGCGGGAAGAATGGCGGCTTCATCTGATCGTATGTGACGGCAAGGTGATCGGCGGCGATATTTCTTCGGTGCGGATCGACGGGGAAATGCTGCCTTTGTGCCCCCAAAACGGAGAGAATGCCAATGGAACGAGAGCGGCTGGATAAATTCCTCGCCTCCCAACTGAATAAAAGCCGGAAAGAGGTAAAAACGGCGATTCACCGCGGGACGGTCACCGTAAACGGACAGACAGCGCAAGACCCCGGGCAGTGGATCGAGCCGGGGAAAGACGCGGTAACCTTTGAGGGACAGGCCGTTTTTTACCGAAAATTTCTGTATTTACTGATGAACAAGCCGAAGGGTGTGTTGAGCGCGTGCGAAGACCGGCACGCAAACACCGTGCTGGACCTTGTGCCGGAATCCATGCGGCGCAAGGGCTTGTTCCCGGTGGGGCGGCTTGATAAAGATACCAC
>CACXFE010000202.1 GCA_902766855.1 Oscillospiraceae bacterium
ATTTGACAATATATATTTTTGATTGAACCCCCCGGCGATTCGGCCGATAACCGATCGTCGGGGGGTTTTCAGCATCGCACGATCATCCGCAAAAGCGGGTGTAAATGTGTTTTTGGCTTTCCAACGGAGAATAGTTCCATTCTTCGATCCGATCCCCTTCAAAAAAATAACGGATCGGCGGCGTGTAATCCGAATCAAAACTATCAATGATAATCAGTTTGATTTTCATTTTCTCCCGGATCATGCTTTTGATATAAACGCTGGCCTGCCGGCCGATGAAGGTGTCCGGGCGCGGCTCCGCCAGTCCCGCCAGATTCGGCGCCAGTTCTACAAACACCCCGTAATCTTCCACGCTGCGGATCACCCCGCTTACCGTTTGCCCGGCGGAAAACATCGCGGCGTTTTCTTCCCATGTGCCCAGCAGTTCTTTATGAGAGAGGGTGATCTTCCCGTCCTCCGCAATGCTTTTGATCACCACGCGCACGCTTTCCCCTACATGGAAGCGATCCCGCGGGTGTGAAATGCGTGATACCGAGATCGCGTCGATCGGGAGCAATGCCACATTGCCGCAACCGATGTCGCAAAACGCGCCGAAACTTTCAAGATGGGTGATTTTTGCGTTGAGAATATCCCCCGGCTTTTTTTCATGCAACAGATACTCCCGGCAGCGTTCCTGTGCCAGGCGGCGGGAGAGCAGTGCCACCGGCTTTCCCGCGGCATCGGTTTTCCAACCCCGAATACAGAAGCACACCGTTTTTCCTACACGCGAAATCAGCGCAATATCGCGCGTGGTGCCGTCCGCGATCCCGATTGCCCCCTCATCCCGCGGGATCATTCCCTTGAAATGCCCGAGATTCACAATCAAATTATGCGCCGCGTCGCACAGAACCACCGGCGCCTCCAATACTGTCTGTTTTGCCTGCGCTTCATTCAATGCCGCGGCAGTAAAACAATTCCTTTTGCTTTCCAAAGCCGTGTTTTGCCAGCCTTCCGGATCAAAACCGTTCATTCCTGATCACCTTTCCTTTTATTGGTAAACATCCCCGCTTGTCGCCGGCGTTCGCCTGACAACCTACCGATGATATAGTAAATTATATGATAGAAAAGATGCAAAAATGATAGAATCTTGTCCGATCCGAAAAAATATTTTGACAGCCTCCTTTTACGGTTTAGCACTCTTTGGAAAAGAGTGCTAAAATTCATAATTTATTAACACATTTGACTGCGGAAAGGTCTATACTATATGTCAGTGAAAGTCAAATTGAAGGTGATTTTATGCGTACAAAACAATTCAAATCCGAATCCAAAAAACTCATGGACATGATGATCAATTCCATTTATACCCATAAGGAAATCTTCCTGCGGGAATTGATCTCCAATGCCAGCGACGCCTTGGATAAACTCTATTTCCGTTCTTTGACCGATAACGCGGTGGGGATCGCGCCGGACGATTTCGAGATCCGCATCGAATTGGACAAAGAAGCCCGCACCCTGAAAATCATTGACAACGGCTGCGGCATGACGGAAGACGAACTGGATCAAAACCTCGGTACCATTGCCAAGTCCGGCTCGTTCACCTTTAAACAGGAGAACGAGAAACAAGACAATGTGGATATTATCGGGCAGTTCGGCGTCGGATTTTATTCCGCGTTCATGGTCAGCGATAAAGTAACGGTGGAAAGCCGCGCCTTTGGGGCAGATGAGGCATTTTGCTGGGAGTCCTCCGGCGCGAGCGGATACACCATTTCCCCCTGCGATAAGCCGGAAGTCGGAACGGTAGTGACCTTGCACATCAAGGAAAAAACCGAGGATGAAAATTATGACGAATATCTTGATCAATATCGCATCAGTGCCCTGGTCAAGAAATATTCGGATTATATCCGCCACCCCATTCGCATGGAATTTACAACCAAAGAGCCGGTAGAAAAGAAGGAAGGCGACGAAAACGCCGCCCCCGAATACCGCGATGTCACCGAACTGCGCACCCTCAACAGCATGATCCCGCTTTGGAAAAAAGCCAAAAACGAGATCACGGAGGAAGAGTATGCCAATTTCTATAAAGAAAAATTTTATGATTATGAAAACCCTGCCCGCGTGATCCACACCAAGACCGAAGGACAAGCCACATACAGTGCCCTGCTCTTCCTTCCGAAACACGCGCCGTTCGATTATTACACCAAGGAATTTGAAAAAGGCTTGCAGTTGTATTCCAAAGGCGTTCTGATTATGGATAAGTGCGGTGATCTTCTGCCGGATTATTTCAGTTTCGTCAAAGGCTTGGTGGACAGCGAGGATTTATCCCTCAACATTTCGCGTGAAATGCTCCAACATGACAGCCAGTTAAAACTGATCGCCAAAACATTGGAAAAGAAGATCAAATCCGAACTGGAAAAGATGATGAAGGACGACCGCGAAGCATATGAAAACTTCTTCAAAGCCTTCGGAATGCAGTTAAAATTCGGCGTCTACAACGATTACGGCATGCATAAGGATACCCTGCAAGATCTGCTTTTGTTCCACTCCTCTGCTGAGAAAAAATATGTTTCCCTGAAAGAGTATGTCGAGCGGATGAAAGAGGGGCAGGACACGATTTACTACGCCTGCGGCGAAACCGATGAAAAGATCGAGATGCTCCCGCAGTGTGACGCGGTCAAAGACAAGGGCTTTGAAATCCTTTATCTGACCGAGAATGTGGATGAATTTGCCATTAAAATGCTTGGAGAATACGGTGGCAAGAAATTCATCAATGTTTGCGACGACAAACTCGACCTGACCGATGAAGAGGAAAAGAAAGCCCTGGAAGAAAAGAACAAAGCCTGCAAGGATCTGTTTGACGCGATGAAAGAAAGCATCGGAGATCAGATCGGCTCGGTTCGCTTTACCGGCACGCTTAAAAATCACCCGGTTTGCATCACCAGTGAAGGCGGTATTTCCTTAGAAATGGAGAAGGTCTTGAACTCCATGCCGGGCGCCGCCGAAAATAAGGTCAAAGCGCAACTGGTTTTGGAAATCAACGCCAATCACCCGATTGCGGAAAAATTGCAGACGGTGTTTGAAAAGGATCGTGAACAACTCGGTAAATATGCAAAATTGCTTTATGCCGAGGCTTGCCTGATCAGCGGCACCACCGTGCCGGATCCCGCCGAACACAGCGAACTGGTCTGTGAACTGCTTACCAACGCATAATAAACGGAA
>CACXFE010000203.1 GCA_902766855.1 Oscillospiraceae bacterium
GGCTACCCGGATGCCGACGAATCGGTGCCGTTTTTACAAATGGTACTGCACGGCAAAACGGCGTACACCACCCCGGCGATCAACACCTCGGGGAATTTCCACACCGAGATCCTCAAAGCGGTTGAAAACGGGGCGGGACTGTATTTTGAACTGGCGTATCGCAATGCCGAACTGCTGAAAAACGGCGATTTTGCCGATCTGTATTCGGTGGATTACGCCACCTGGAAAGACCAGTTGCTGGCTTCGTATCAGGAAGTAAACCGCGCGATCGGGGATCTGGCGGAGCAGACCATCATCGGGTATGACCGGCCGGAAAAAGAGTTGGTGCGGGTCACCTATTCTTCGGGTGCGGTTATCTATATCAATTATGCAGGCGAGGAGAAAACGGTAGAGGGAATCACCGTTCCGGCGGAATCGTTCCTGCGGACAGAGAAGGGAGGCGCATCGTCATGAAAAAGAAAGAAAAGCCGATCAAAAAGAAATCCCTGACACAGAAAAACGGGTTGTACGGCTGGTTCTTTTTAGCGCCTTTCGTTGTGGGGCTGATCGTTTTCTATCTGCCGGTGATCGTGGAATCCTTCCGGTTCAGTGTGAACGATCTTTCCCTTTCCACCGGCGGGTATTCGCTGGAATTTGTGGGATTGAAAAGTTACCGTTACGCGCTGTTCACCCACGCCACTTTTGTGCGGGACACCCTGTCGCTGATCGGGGATCTGCTGCTGCAAAGCCCGGCCATCATTATTTTCAGCCTTTTCATCGCGGTACTGCTCAATCAGGAAATGCCGGCGCGCGGCCTGTTCCGCGGGATTTTCTTCCTGCCGGTCATTATCGCCACGGGCGTGGTGCTGAAAGCCGATATGTCCAACGCGATGCTGGAAAGCATGAACAACGCCGGCGGGATCGAAACCAATACCACGGTGACCGCCGCGGGCGGGTTTGATATTTCCAATATCCGGGTGATGCTGGAAAACATGTATATTTCCTCGGGCGCGGTGGATTATGTGGTCGGCCTTGTCAATAACATTTACAGCGTGGTGAACTATTCGGGCGTGCAGATCATCCTGTTTTTATCGGGGCTGCAAAGCATTTCCCCCGCCGTGTACGAGGCGGCGAAGGTAGAGGGCGCCAACGGGTGGGATTCCTTCTGGAAAATCACCGTGCCGATTTTAAGCCCGATCATTCTGGTCAATACGGTGTATACCGTGATCGACGGATTCACCCGCTCGGATAACCCCATTATGGCGCTGATCGACGATGTGGCGTTCAATAAAATGAATTACAGCGCGTCTTCCGCCATGGCATGGCTTTATTTGGCGATGGTGCTGGTGATCCTCGGCGGGGTGGCGCTGATCAGCCGCCGGTTCACCTTCTATCAGGAACGGGATTAAGGGGGAAAAACCATGAAAGAAAAAACCGTAAGCAACCGAAAGCGGCGCTTTTTTTCCTCGGAAATCCTGTGGGCGATTTTCCGGTTTGTCCTGTTGGTGGGGCTTTCCTATGTGATCCTTTCGCCCTTCCTCAAAAAAATATCCATGATGTTTATGAGCCCGGCGGATCTGCGCAACCCCACGGTATGGATGGTGCCGCAGGAGCCTACGCTTGATAATATTCGCCGCGTGATCCGATACGGCGGGTATCTGCCGGCGTTTCTCCATTCCCTGATCATTTCCACCCTTTGCGCCGTGCTGCAAACCTTTACTTGCTGTATGGCGGGCTACGGGCTGGCAAAATTCAAATTCAAGGGCAACACCTTTCTGTTTATCATGGCGGTGTTTACCATTGTGATCCCGCCGCAAACCCTGTACCTCGCGCTTTACACGCGGTTCCGGTATTTTGATTTTTTCCATTTGCTGGCACTGCTCGGGATCGGCCCGGTGAAACTGGTGGAAACCGTTCTGCCATCCACCTTGCTTTCCGCCACGGCGCTGGGGCTGAAAAACGGATTGTATATCTTTGTGATGCGCCAGTTTTTCAAGGGCGTCCCGCAGGAACTGAACGAGGCCGCCTGGGTGGACGGATGCAACCCGATCGCGGCGTTTTTCAGAATTATGCTGCCGGTGGCGAAACCGATGCTGATCTCGATTTTCCTGCTTTCGTTTGCCTGGCAATGGACGGACACCTTCTATTCGGGGCTTTTCAACCGCAGTATGCTGGTACTGCCGATGATCCTCACCAAAGTGACGGCGATCGCCGCCGAATCCATTTCCAACGGGACGATGATGTCTTCGGTGATGCAGAACACGGCGGTTGTGATGATTATTTTGCCGCTCTTCCTTTTCTACCTGGTGTTTCAGCGAAAACTGATCCAGGGGATCGAGCGAAGCGGCATTGTAGGATAAAATTTATTTCAGGAGGCAAATAAAATGAAAAAAGCGGTAAGTTTGGCACTGTGCGTGTTGCTGATGATCGGGTTGGCGGCGTGCGGCGGAAAAGGCGGGAACGGCGGTTCCAAAGGCAAAGCGTCGGCATTTGAGTATCTTGAAAAAATGCCCGATCATGATTTCGGCGGGTATGAGTTCCGCATTGCGGAGGCGTGCTATTATACGAACGACGACCGCCCCAACATGGAAGCGGGAGCTTCCGAATTGTCAGACGCGATCCTGGCGCGCAACAAAGCGATCGAGGAGAAATTCAACTGCAAAATCACTTATGAGTATTACGACCCCACCTCTTTTTACGATGAGATCTATCCGATGATCATGTCGGGAGAAAAAGTAGCGGATCTGATGGATGTCACCCTGTTTTCTTACGGGAAACTCTCGGTCGGCGGCTATCTGTATGATATGGCGTCTTTACCGGGTGTGGATTTCAAACAGGACCATTGGCTGAAACTGTACGATAATGTGGCGGTGCTGAAAGACGGGCGGCGTTTAGGGGCTTCGGCGGCGTTTGCCAATCCTTATACCCACGGCTTCGGGCTTTATTTCAACAAGCGCCTGATCGAAGAACTGGGGCTGGACGATCCTTATCAACTGATGAAGGACAACAAATGGAACTGGGATACCTTTGAAACCATGCTGAAAAAAGGTATGAAGGATACCGACGGGGACGCTGTGTTCGGCAATAACGATGTGTACGCGGTCACCGGCGGATTGGATGGCGGCATCACCGCGTTTTATCTGGCAAACGGGCTGAATATGTTCAAGATCGATGAGAACGGCAAAGTGCAGTATGCCATGACCGATGAAAAGGTGATCCCCACTTTGACGAAATTAAAAGGGATGTTCTCCGCTCCCGGCACCTATTATTACGGCGGCGGCGATTCCTCCCTCTGCACGGAAATGTTTGTAAACGGGCAGGTGACCTTCTATATCAACCTGACCACGCGCGGCGCGGTTCTGCGGGATATGAACGATGATTTCGGCCTGGTGCCGATCCCGATGGGGCCTGATGTGAAACAGTATTACAGCGCGATCGATCATAACACCCCGATCGTCTGTGTGCCGAGTTCGATCGACAACCCGGAGGCCACCGGCACGATTTTAGAGGCGTTGGCCGCCACCTCCGCGAATGAGATCGAGGTATGGGAAGACGAGATCACCTCGCTGTATTACCGCGATGACGAATCGGTGGAAACCCTGAAAAAACACATCCTGCCGAATTTGCTTTCCGATCCGGTCTTTATGTATAGCCGCATCGACAGACAGTTTGAACAGTATACGATCACCGCGATTTATAAACCGATCGCGCGCGATCCGAATACCGACCCCGCAACCATCATCAGTTCGGGGAAAGAAGTGGTACAGACGCTGATTGATGAAGTGATCAATTCCACAAGGTAAAAAAGCGGCTTTTGCCCGCCGCCGCATCGGGGATGCGGCAGAACGGAGAAAACAATGGCAGAAAATGAAATCATTCACATCGTGCCCCATTCCCATTGGGATCGGGAATGGTACATGGCATTTGAAGAACATCGCTTCCGCTTGATCCGCCTGATGGACTCCATCGTGGAAAAAATGGAGCGCGATCCCGCGTATCGCTACTATCATTTGGACGGACAATATATCGTGTTGGAAGATTATTTCGCCGTGAAACCGCAGATGGAGGAACGGGTGCGGGCGTTGGTCAACGCGGGGCGGCTGCAAATCGGCCCGTGGTATGTCTTGCAGGACGAATATCTGGTCAGCGATGAGGCAAATGTCCGCAATCTGTTGATCGGGTTGGAACTCTGCCGCCGAAACGGAATGACCGCCACCAAA
>CACXFE010000204.1 GCA_902766855.1 Oscillospiraceae bacterium
CTGACGCAGTGCTTTTTATAGGCCGCATAACCGAAAAGCCCTGCTAAGGTGGCTGTGGCCAGGGAAATCACATTTTCGAGAATGCCGGCCAGCGCACCGAGCGCGGTGGAGGGCGTGGCAATGGAATTGCGGAATGCCTGGATGGCTTCCTGCGTGTCGCCGCTTAACGCGGATTGATAAATCGCGGAAAGATCAATGGGGGTAGTAGGAGATAACAGCATGGTTGCGACCGCGAAAGCCGCGCCGATCGCCAATAAAAGAAGCGCGGGCTTGACCATTTTACGGTAGAAAAACCAGAGGGAAGCCCCGATCGGCCCGAAGAAAAAGCCTAAAATGGCGGCCGGCCAACACCAGGAGGTGTTGGAGCGGGTCAGTTCCATTTTGATGAATTTCGGCAGGATGGAGGAAGACTTTTTTCCGATGAAAAAGCCGATGTCTTCCATGGAAACACCCCCGATCTCTCCCGAGGGGAAGGCGCCGTAAGGCGTGTAAACCGCGGAAGAAACAGGCGGCGGGGTCACCGGTTCTACCGGCGGAGCAACAGGCGCTGCCGGTGGCTGATAAACAGGGGGAGGCGCTTGCACAGAGGCTTTTTGATGCTCGCCTGCAAGCGGGAATCCGCAATTTTTACAGTACACATACTCTTTTTCATTCGGGGTGCCGCATTCGGGGCAAACGGTTTTGTTTTCTTCCATTTTCCTCACCTTTATTTTTTTCTATTACAAGAATGTCATAATAATCGCCGGCAGATATTGCACTGCCATGACGCCGATTAAAAACAGGAAAATATTCACGCCGCCGAGTTTTCGGTAATCATAGTCGGCGTCCATGCTTTCCGCGCGGATGCTTTTGATCGAACCGACGGTGTATTCTTTGTAAAAATAATCTCCCAAAATGGCGGAAACGATCCGGATCGCCAGATTCAGCACAATGCCCGCCATGGCAAAGATAATGACCGCCAGCCCGATTTTAGAAAGATTGTCTGCAAGGACTTGCACCATTTCGGGGTAGGTTTTCGCCTCGGAAAGCCCGAAATTGTACGCCGCGTTCACCAAGGGCAGGGAAAACAGGGTGGCGATCACCCCCAACACCCCCGCGATGATTCCGTTTTTATACATCTTTCGGGAAAGCATCCAACCGCAGGGGAAAAGAAACGCCGCCCAATTCCAGGAGATCTTGGTATTGCCCATGAAGGCAAATTTCGGAATATAGCGCTGGGTGTTCACCATAATAAAGCGTTTGGCTTCTTCGGCGGTCACCCCTTCGCCGATGTCAAAATCTCCCGGCACGCCGCCTAAAAAATCAAAGGTGGCGAAACTGCCCCCGGCTTTTGCCACATTAGGCGCGCCGCATTTTGGGCAGGAAGGCAGGGAAAAATCATATTTTTCGCGGCACATGGCGCAGGTGATCAGGCCCTCGGCGTTTTCGCCGGTGTGTTCTTCCGCCGCGGCAGAGGTTTCTTCGGCTTCTTTTAATTTGTCATATTGCCGGTCGGTTCCGTGCAGTTCTTCGAGTGCGCAATGCCCGAGCGCCTGATAACACGCCCGATGATGGGGCGCGCCGCAAATCGGGCAGGTTACCACATCGTCTTCTTCAAACAGGATCGCGTGGCAACGCACACAGGTGGTTTTTTGATCGCTCATACTGTTTCTCCGTTCAAAACAGGCGTTTTTCGGAGCGCCTGTATTTTTTCAAAAACAAGATCGAAATACTCTTTGCCGTAATTATGAAACAACCCGGTACGGATCATTTCCGATAATGCTTCCTTTTCGATCAGCCGCACTTCCGCCACTTCCGAGGCTTGCAGCGTCAAGCACTCGGGCGGGGTGTCACATACGGTAAACCAAACATCCAATAAGGAATTTTTTCGTTTGATGCGGGCCAGTTTCCGCAAACTTTCCCGATCGGTTTCAATGCCGAGTTCTTCGAACAATTCCCGCCGGGCGGCGGAAAACGAATCTTCCCCCGCAATGGCGGCGCCGCCGGTGGCAGCCCATTCACCCGGCATGAGTTTTTTATCGTCGCTTCTGCGCTGGATCAAAAACCGCCCGGAACCGGATACCACCCATATATGCACCACCAAATGATATTCACCGGGTTTCAGAATACAACCGCCGCGTGGGGTGGTTCTGCCGGTAGGGGTGCCGTCTGCATTCAAAATATCCCAGATTTCCATTACCGTATTTCCGCAATCTCGCCCTGCTTTTTATAAATGCTGTTGGCGGGAATCACCCCGCGCACAGAAGAGAGCGGGTATACATGAGTATTTCTCCCGATCACTACGCCGGGGTTCAGCACCGATCCGCAGCCGATTTCCACCCCGTCGCCGATCATGGCGCCTACTTTTTTAAGGCCGGTTTCCAAGCGTTCTTCGCCTTGGCGGATCACCACAAGCGTGCGATCGGATTTCACATTGGAAGTGATCGCACCGGCCCCTAAATGGGCACGCACCCCGAGGATCGAATCCCCCACATAATTGTAGTGCGGCACCTGCACGGTGTGAAGCAGAATCACATTTTTCAGTTCGGTTGAGTTGCCTACCACACAGTTTTCACCGATCAGGGCATTTCCGCGAATAAAGGCGCAATGGCGCACCTCACTGTCTTCCCCGATGATGCAAGGGCCGGTGATCGAGGCGGTGGGCGCTACGCGGGCGGAGCGGGCGATCCAAATATCGTCCCCTCTTTGCTCATATACCGCGGGATCGAGCCGCGGGCCGAGTTCCTTGATAAAAGCGCCGATTTTCGGCAGAACTTCAAACGGATAAACCGCCGTTTGCAAAAGCGTTTCCGCCAAAGTGCCGCGGAAGGCAAACAGTTCTTCGATGGTAATTCCTTCCAAAATCAACATCCTTTCCGAAATCACAGCGGGCAAAAGCAAACCCCGCCAATCTGTATTTTTCTCATTATAGCAGGAAACATGACTTTTTTCAATATTTTCTCGAATTTGGTATTGTAAATTTTTTGAAAATAGTTTATAATATTAGCATAATCTGACGGGAGTTGAACCCCGTAACGAGTTCGACTCCCGTCAGATTAAGGAACATTGCGTACCGAAGTGTGCGAATGGGCGGGTCCTGTGCGACGGGACGCTACGAACCATGTCAGGCGGGGAACCGAGCAGCATTAAGTAGTTTTTCCTGTGCGCCGCAGTCAATCGGTTCATTCGTACACTTCGGTACGCGAGTTTTTGAAAGGAGGGTCACGCTTGGCTTATCAGGCGCTTTACAGAAAGTATCGCCCGAAAACTTTTTCGGAAGTGGTCGGGCAGGAGCATATCACCGAAACCCTGAAAAATGAACTGGCAAGCGGAAAGATCGTCCATGCTTATCTATTCACGGGCACGCGCGGAACCGGGAAAACCAGTTGTGCCAAAATTTTGGCGAAAGCGGTGAACTGCCTTTCCCCGAAGGAAGGGGATCCGTGCCTTTGCTGCGCGGGGTGCGCCGCGGTAGATAGCGGTGAAAATACCGATATTGTGGAGATCGACGCCGCTTCAAACAACAGTGTAGACAGTATTCGTGAGTTGCGGGAGCGGGTGAATTTCACCCCCGCCTCCTCCAAATACCGCGTGTATATTATCGACGAAGTTCATATGTTGACCATCAGCGCCTTCAACGCGTTGCTCAAAACACTGGAAGAACCGCCGGCGCATGTGATCTTCATCTTGGCGACTACCGAGGTGCATAAACTCCCCGCCACCATTCTTTCCCGCTGCCAGCGGTTTGATTTTAAGCGGATCGAGGCGGAGCAAATTTGTGACCGCATCCGTTTTATCGCCCGGCAGGAGGATTTGCAGATTACCGATGGGGCGGCGCGCCTGATTGCCGCCGCGGCGGACGGCGGCATGCGGGATGCGCTTTCTATTCTGGATCTTTGCGCTTCGGGCAGCCGGGAGATCGATGAAGACACGGTGGAAGCCGTCTGTGGAATGGCGGGCGCGGGATACCTTTTGCAGTTGACCGATCACATTAAGCGGCAAGACGCGGAAAACGCGCTTTTGCTGGTCGATCAATTATATAATACTTCTGTGGATATGCAGCGGTTGTTAGCGGAATTGACCGCGCATTACCGGGATTTAATGATCGTCAAGACCGTGCGGTCGGCACAGCGGCCGATCGTCTGCTCCGCTTCGCATCTGAAAGCGTTGGAAGAACAAGCGGCGGATTATGACCTGAAAGACATTATGGCGGCGTTATCTTTGCTGCAAGCCGCCGCCGCGCGGATGCAGGCGGGCAATCCCCGTTGTGAAATGGAAATGACGGTGCTGAAACTCTGCACCCCGGCGTTGGCAACCGATCTTGCCGGGCTTGAAAAACGCGTGCGCGCTTTGGAAAGCGGGGCGTTCCGCGCGGTTTCCGCCGAAAAAAG
>CACXFE010000205.1 GCA_902766855.1 Oscillospiraceae bacterium
GCGGAGATGATTAAAAAAATTGCCCCCGAAAAGACGGGGATGATCAATTTGAATATGTGGAATCCCGCAAAGCCGGAAGGCACTTTTGTAGAAAAAAGCATTGAATAAACCCCCAAATGTGTCCGAAAATAAAAAAATTACAAAATTGTTATAAAAAGTATTGAAATTTAAAAAAAGATATGGTATTATCATTATATCTATTAGTATACATGGTTGAATTTACATAAATACGGAGGAATTTAAAATGCCATTTGAAGTTGCAGAAGATCAGGCAAATGTTGTACAGATTAAAGTTGTCGGTGTCGGCGGCGGCGGCGGAAACGCAATCAACCGCATGGTAGACGCCGGTGTTCGTGGTGTGGAATTTGTTGCCGTTAACACCGATAAAGCCGCTTTGATTAAATCAAGCGCCAATCAAAAAATTCAGATCGGGGATAAAACCACCGCGGGCATGGGTGCCGGCGGCAATCCCGATAACGGCCGCGCCGCAGCGGAAGAATCCCGTGATGAAATCGCTGCTTCCATCCGCAATGCGGATATGATCTTTATCACCGCCGGTATGGGCGGCGGTACCGGCACAGGCGCCGCTCCCGTTGTGGCGGCTATCGCCAAGGAATTGGGGATCCTCACGGTCGGCATCGTAACCAAACCGTTTGACTTTGAAGGCAAAAAGCGCATGACACAGGCAGAAGCCGGCATTGCCGCATTGAGAGAGCAGGTTGACAGCCTGGTCGTGATCCCGAATGAACGGTTGAAATTTGTTTCCGAGCAGAAGATCACCTTTAAAAACGCTTTCATTATTGCCGATGATGTTCTCCGTCAGGGCGTACAGAGCATTTCGGAATTGATCAATGTTACCGCGATGGTCAACCTTGACTTTGCGGATGTTAAAACCATCATGAAAGACGCGGGTTACGCGCATATGGGCGTGGGCATTGCTACCGGCCGCGATAAGGCGGAGCAGGCGGCGAGAACCGCGATCAACAGCCCGTTGATCGAAACTTCGATGGATAACGCCCGCGGCGTGATCATCAGCATCACCGGCTCTGCGGATATCGGCCTTGAAGAAGTGGAACTGGCTTCCACCATCATTAAGGATATGGCTCATCCCGATGCTACCATTATCTGGGGTGCGCAGCTGGATGATACAATCGAAGATACCATCCGTGTGACCGTGATCGCCACCGGGCTTGGCGATGAGAAGAAAGACGATAAATCGGATGACTTGCTTTCTTCTTTGGGCGCTTCTGCCGAGGATGACGATGAAAATTACACCGATGTGATCAACTTCTTCAAAAACTGATTTTATAACAAAAAGAGGCTGTTTTCCCGTTTGGGAGAACAGCCTTTTCTTTTTGCTGTTTGCGGTGGCGCGTTCAGTTTAGCGGTGCTTGTTTTAACAAGTCTTTTGCTAAACTTTCCGGCACCGTGCGGGCACTGCGCACGGCGGTCAAACCATATTGTTTTAAAAGCGCGGCATTCCATATGGCAGGGTCGTAATCCGCTACCCGGCGAAGGCGCATGGCCTGTTCCATATGCAGGTCGTCCCCGTGGTACTGATAGGGGATCGCGGTCTGCAAAACTTCAAAGCGCCAACAAATACCGCGCACAGGCGCCGCCATATATAAATAAACGGTGTCGCCCGGGCGGATGCCTTTTCCTTGCTTCCAAAGCAGGATGTCGCTTTTTTCCAGTGCTTGTGAAACATCGTAATATTTTGGATTTGCGGGGATCACCCATGTGCGTTCGGCGTTTTTGGCAGGGGCGCCCGCTGTCAGAGAATAACTTTGCGCGATCAGTTCTTCGGCGCGGGAATCCGGCAGGGTATCGTTTAATACCAGCGTGATCCAGGAACCCTTGTTCATGTGATAGGCGGGGTAAATGCCCGGTTGTTTGATCAGCGCGGAAATTTCTTCCGCCGGGGCTTTCAGGTTCATGATTTCCACAACCGTTTCGGCGTCTTGCTTTTTCCCGGTCAGTTTATTCAGCGTAATATCCATCACCAGGGCGTACCATTTGCGGCTTTCCTGATGGCGGAAGGTGCCGCAAGTGTCATATTTGGCAAAGGGGAAGTCCGGCGTGTGCCCGTAAAGCGCGGCGATCCGCGCGGTCAGGCGGTTGGTTTGCGCAAAACGGAACGGCAGGGAAAGAAAACAGGCATCGGCAAGTTCCCGCAAAACTTCACAGTAAGCCTCCCGCACGGTGGAAACAAACCCGCCGGTCACATTTTCGGCGTGCAAGGGCAGATATTCGTCTCCAAGCGCGGTTTCTATAACGCGCCCGGTAACCGTGCCGCCTTCCTGTACGGTGATTTCAGCGGTAAAATCACCTCCGAGAAAGGGCTTCGTGACGGTGTAATCCGTCCCGCTCCTTGTAAAACCGAAAGCCGTCAATTTTTCAAAAACAGGTTTTTTCCGGGCAAAAATTTCTTCTTCAAGCCGCATGATCGCCATCTCCTTTCCGGATAGAAAAAGGGCTGTTCTTAAACAGCCCTTTGGTGCGTTTAATATAATTTGATTTCGCTCCACAAATTTTCGTAATAACTGCGAACATCTGCGTCAATATCATGGTAATACTGCACTTTCGGCATATCGGCTTCATCCGGGTAGAGTATTTCGTTTTGATAGTAGCAGTAATCTTTGTTTTCGATCACGGCGGTATTGGGGGAGGCATACCCGATATACTCCGCATTGGCGGTGGAAATATCCGGCTCTAACAAGAAGTTGATATATTGAAGCGCCGCTTGGTAATTCTTGGCGTTTTTGGGAATGCAGATCGAATCCACAAAAATGTTGGTCCCCTCATCCGGGTAGAAGAACGCAAGATTTTCGTTGTTTTCCAGCATGGTAAGATAATCGCCCGCGTAATAAGGCGCTACCGAAGCCTCACCGGTCTCCATCTTGCCGTAAATTTCATCCATTACATAGGTTTGCAGATTCTTTTTCCCTTGTTTTAACAAATCGGCCGCCGCATCCCAATCCGCTTTATTCAGGGTGTTCAGGTCTTGCCCTAAAATCATTTGCGCGGTCATAAACGCGTCACGCGGGTTATTGAAGTTGAGCGCCATATTTTTGTATTTTTCATCCCATAAAACCTTCCAGGAATGTTCAATATCCTTCCCGACCAGTTCGGTGTTGTAAATCATCCCGACCATGCCGACATTATAGGGTACGCTGTACTCGTTCTTTTCATCGAAAAACAGGTTTTTATATTGCTTGGCAATCAAATCATAATTGGTGATTTTAGAAAGATCAATGGTTTGCAGCATATCTTCTTTGATCAGCCGCTCGATCATGTAATCGGACGGGATGATAATATCGTAACTGATGCCGCCGCTTTTGATCTGGGAATACATGGTTTCGTTGCTTTCAAAAGTCAGGTAATTCACTTTGATGCCGGTGAGTTTCTCAAACTCTTTGTTGACATCGATCGTGCCGCCCGCGCCGTCGGAAATATATTCACCCCAGTTATATACCGTCAATTCGGTGCCTTTGAGGGATTCGTCAAATTCCGCGCGCAAGTCGAGATCGGCATATTGATAGCCGCACCCGGATAAAAACAGGGTGGAGAGAACTGTCAGAATTAAAATGGTGCAAAGTAATTTTTTCAATGTAGAGTACTCCTTTCAAGTGCGGGCTTTAAAAACAGCAGCCGCGCGTTTTTTCTCGCTTTTGGTTTGTAAAACATTGTAGAGGATCAATAACACGAACACCGTGATAAAAATCAAGGTGGAGAGGGCATAGGTATCCGGTTTTACGGATTTTTTCGTCATATTATAAATAATGATCGGCAAGGTCTGGTAATGCCCGCAGGTGAAATAACTGATCACAAAATCATCCAACGATAGGGTAAACGCCATGATCAACCCGGTGACAATGCCGGTGGAAATGGAAGGGAGGATGACCTTGAAAAAGGCTTTCAACGGGGTGCAACCGAGATCCAGCGCCGCTTCGGCAAGGTGCGCGTCGGTCTGCCGGAGTTTCGGGATCACCGAAAGAATCACATAGGGCAGATTGAAGGTGATATGCGCGATCAGGACCGTGAAAAACCCGAGCGACTCATCAAGACCGATCAATTTCCCGATGAAAATAAACAATAGCATCAGGGAAATCCCCGTGACAATATCGGCGTTCATCATGGGCACCTGCGTGACCGACATGACCAACTTTTTGGTGATCTTTTTGCGGATCGCTTCGATCCCGACCGCCGCGGCAGTGCCGAGAACGGTGGAAAGCAGGGCGGAAAGCAGGGCAATGACCAAGGTGTGTTCCAACGCGTTCAACATCGTGGTGTTATAAGCCAGCCCCGAATACCACCGGGTGGAAAACCCGGAGAAGCGCCAAACGCTTACCGAGGAGTTGAAGGAAAACAGGATCATCACCGCTACCGGCGCGTATAAAAACAGAATGATCAGTGCGATATACAAGCGTGATAGGATTTTCACATCAACACACCTCCGTCTTCATCGCTGAAATGATTCATGACAAACAGGCAAATCAAAATCATGATCATTAAAAGCAGGGAAAGCGCCGAGGCGATGTTGTAATAAGCCGGGCCGGAGTTGAAGAGAAATTCGATCGCGTCACCGATCAGCATGGTTTTGTTGCCGCCGAGTTTCTGCGAAATATAAAAGGTACTGACCGAAGGAACAAACACCATGGTGATCCCCGAAATGATGCCGGGGCGGGTGAGGGGAAGAATCACTTTTTTGAACTTCGTAAAGGAATCGGAACCGAGATCCTCCGCCGCTTCCAGCAGGGATTTATCCAATTTGGACATGACCGAATAGATCGGGAGGATCATGTAGGGGATAAAATCGTATACCATCCCGAGAATGACCGCCCCGGGGGTGTTGATCAACCGCAGCGGTTTCAAACCGATTTTGGTGAGAAAGGTGTTGATCAGCCCCGTATTGGCGAGAATGGTGATCCAGGAATAGGTGCGGATCAAAAAGTTCATCCACATCGGGATCATCACGATCATGAACAGCATCCGCTGGGTGGAAATGCCGGACTTGGTCATACAATAGGCCATGGGGTAGGCGAGCAGGAGGGTGATTGCGGTTGCGATCACCGCATACAAAATAGAAATCAAAAAGGCTTTTTTGTATTGCCCGATTGCCGACAGATTGGACAGAGTAAATACGCCGTTCTGATCGGTCAGGGCAAAATAAAACATGATCAACAGCGGGATGACGATGAACAACGCCGACCAGACAAGATACGGGGCGGCGATCAAGCGGCTCCCAAACGACTTCTTATTCACCGGCGCTCCTCCTCCGGCTCGGGATCGGATAAATGATCGATCTCCTCGCTGTAACTGGAATAGTCGCCGTATAGCCCCGAGTATTGCGATTTTTTCATGATGTGGATGGCGTCCGGCTCAATGAACAACCCGACCTGATTGCCTACAAAATGCTCATCCGTCGTTTGGATCATCCATTTGAAACCGCCGATATCCACAATGATTTCATAATGAACTCCGAGAAACGCTACCGAAGTGACCATCCCGGTCAACATTCCTTTTTCGGGGGCGACAATGTCCACATCTTCCGGGCGCACCACCACATCCACCTGCTCGTTCGGGGCAAAGCCCTTATCAAGGCATTCGAAGCGGGCGCCGGAAAATTCCACATCGAAATCTTGGATCATGCAGCCGTCTACAATATTGGATTCCCCGATAAAATCCGCTACAAAGGCGTTTTTCGGCTCGTTATAAATATCCTGCGGGGTGCCTACCTGCTGGATCTTGCCGCCGTCCATCACGACGACCCGGTCCGACATGGTGAGGGCCTCCTCCTGATCGTGGGTTACAAAAATAAAGGTGATCCCGAGTTGGCGTTGGATTTTTTTCAGTTCCTTCTGCATATCTTTGCGCAGTTTTAAATCCAGCGCGGCAAGCGGCTCATCCAACAGCAAAACCTTCGGGTGATTGGCAATCGCGCGGGCAATCGCCACCCGTTGCTGCTGCCCGCCCGAAAGCGTGTCGATATGGCGCTTGTCAAGCCCGGTGAGATTGACCAGTTTCAGCATTTCGGCAACTTTTTCTTTGATTTCGCTTTCCGGCCGCTTTTTTACACGCAAACCAAAGGCAATGTTTTCATAAACATTCAGGTGCGGAAAAAGCGCATAACGCTGAAAAATGGTGTTCACCTGCCGCTTATAAGCAGGAACACCATTGATTTTTTTGCCCTCGAAAAACACATCGCCGCGATCCGGCTCTAAAAAACCGGCGATCAGCCGCAGGGTAGTGGTTTTCCCACAGCCGGAAGGGCCTAAAAGAGTGATAAACTCCTGATCCCGGATTTCGAGATTCAGCCCGTCTAATACCTGCTCCCCGTCAAACGCAACGGAAATGTTTTTGAGTTCTACAATATTTTCTTTTTCCATAAAGCATCCCCCTTTGTTCAACACTGAAGTGCCGACACAAGTAAAACAGTTTACCCTGTGCGATACCCGCGTTTCTTCGTAATATGCCCTGAACAAAGGGTTTTTCATAGTTTTCTGAAGCCTGCGCCCCGAAACTACGGCATAAAATCTGAAACCGCTATTTTTCTACACAGATGCTTTCGGGCAGGGAAGACTCCGCTACCCTGATCGGATGAAAATACATACATCCAACTAACAATAAAATATACATGGAAATCACGCAAATGTCAAGTATTATTTGCGATTTTTCAAGAATTTTCAAAAAAACGGCAGGAAGAAATCAAAAAAACTCTTAAAATCACCCTTTTCCTTGTTTTTTCTCAAAAATGCTCGCTTTTTGATGAAATGATTCTTTTTTAATCCGGCGGGAGTTCAACTCCCGTCAGATTACGGCAAAAACCACTCGCCGCCGATCATCACCCGGTCGATTTCAGCCGCTTCATCCAAAAGGAGAAGGTCGGCATCATACCCCGGCTCGATCTTTCCTTTTCGGATGCCGAGCATCTCCGCCGGGGTGGCGGTGGCCATGCGTACCGCGTCGTCAAACGGAATGCCGAAACGCACGGCGGTTTTCACGCACTGCCAAAGGGTGGAACTGCTTCCGGCGAGCGTCCCGTCGGCAAGGCGGGCAACACCGTCTTTCAGCGTAACGGCAAGACCGCCGGATTCATATTGCCCGTCCGGCAGGCCCGCGGGACGGATGCTGTCGCTGATGAGCGTCAGGCGGTCAGGGCCAAACATGCGGTAAGCGGCTAATACGGCGGGCTTGGCTACATGCAGCCCGTCACAGATCAACTGGGCATAGATATGTTTCTCAAACCCTGCGCCGATCGGCCCCGGTTTTCGGTGATGCAGCGGGGGCATGGCGTTATACAGGTGCGTCAGGCAAGAGGCGCCGTTCTCGATTGCTTCCAGGGCGGTTTCATAATCGCAATCGGTGTGCCCGATCGAAACCACACATTCGCCGGATATGGCCTTGATAAACGCCATACTGCCCGGCCGCTCCGGGGCAACGGTGATCATTTTCACCCGGTCGAATTGCCGGAATTCTTCCAAAGAGGGGTTTTTGATATGATCCGCATTCTGTGCGCCTTTATACTTTTCGGAAATATAAGGCCCTTCCAAGTGAAACCCTAAAATGTTGGCGCCGGGAAAATCGGTTTTGGCACGGCAAACCCGCAATAGGTCTTCATGTGCCATGGTCATGGTGGTGGGCAACCAGGAGGTGGTGCCGTGTTCGGCGTAGAAACGGCACATGTCTTCAAACGCCGCGTCCATGGTATCAAGCCCGATACAGCCGTGCGAATGCACATCGATCAACCCGGGGATCAGCCGCCGGCCGCCCGCGTCAAACCCATCGGGGGCGGGGGAAGGCAAAAATGCCGCGATTTTGCCGTTTTCTATTTGCAAATGGCGAATTTTTCCGTTAATCAAAGCATGATTGATGATCATTTTTTCATCCTCCTGTCACGCTTAACAGTATACCACGCGCGCCCCGGTTTTGCAATCGAAATTTCATCCCCCTACAAAGCATCAATAAGATACAGGCAACTTTGACTTTGTTTGTAGGGGACGATGATTCTCACGCTGCGGCGGTCGTTCCCTCCGCGGTTCTGACAGTCCGCCGGACTGTCATTCATTCCCGCATCGCACGCTTCGCTTCCCACAGCGTCCCGTCGCAACGCCAACCATATCGTCCCGTGAAAAGCCATAGATCTATTATAAACCC
>CACXFE010000206.1 GCA_902766855.1 Oscillospiraceae bacterium
CCGGAGTTCAGCCGTTTTTTGAATTTTATCCGCACTTCGGTTTATATCGGGTTGTTTTCGGTATGGGGCGTTTCGGCATATCGCCGCGTGGTACAGCCGCAGGTGCGGCATTATCTTGTCGCTGTATCAATTCTGATGGTCGGGTGGATGATTCTACGCGAAATCAAATTCCGCTTTGTGATCAACCCCGATATAGAGCGGTATTTATGGTATTCGTATTACATTCCTATCTTGTTGACGCCGTTGATTGCGTTGTTCGTTTCGGTTTTGCTCGGCAAACATGAACTGTACCGCTTGCCGAAAAAATTTTCCCTTTTGTACGCCCCTACGGTTCTTTTAGCCGCATTGTTTTTAACGAATGACCTGCATCAATTTGCATTTCGTTTTCCACAGGACGCACCGATCTGGACAGAACACGGCGATTACCGTTACGGCGCGGTGTTTTATGCGGCAATGGCATGGGGCGTTTTTTGTTCGCTTGCTGCGATGATCGTGATGATCGCAAAATCGCGTTTGCCGAAATTGCGGGGGCTTTTTTGGCTGCCGCTGATGCCGATCGTTCTGGTGCTGGGATATGTGGTGGCATATGCGTTTCAACTCCCTGTTGTAGCGGAACTGGGCGACATTGCCGCGTTTGAATCGCTGGTGTTTATCAGTTTCTTTGAAATTTGTATTCGGCTGGGATTGATCCCATCCAATACCCGGTATTCCGATTTGTTTTCCGCATCTCAGGAACTTTCTTTGCAAATTACCGATCCTTCTTACGCGGTTTGTTATGCCGCAAGCGGAACAAAACCGTTTGAAAAAGATCTATTGCTTCGTGCGGAAAACGGGCCGGTTTTGCTGGAAGGGGGAAAGCGGCTGCACAATATGCCTATTCGCGGCGGACACGCCATTTGGGTGGAAGACAGCACGGAGTTACTCCGGCAAAAAAAGGCGCTGCAAAACGCACAGACAGAGTTGAACGACCGCAGTGAAATCGTGCAGATGGAAGTGGAAGAAGAACGAAAGCGCAAGATCGTGGAAGAGCAGAACCGCTTACTTGATCTTTTACAGCACGCCACGCAGACGCAACTTGATAAAGTAAAGGCACTGACCGACGCATATCAGGCTTCTCAAGAGGAGGAAGCAAAGCAAAAAATCATTGCGGAAATCGTTGTTTTGGGCAGTTTTATTAAACGCCGCAAAGATCTTTTGCTTTCGATGGAAGGCAACCTTTTCTTGCATGAGAATAAGTTGATCAGCGCGTTGGATGAGTCTTTCCGTTCGTTGCGGATCTTCGGTATTTCCGGCGGTTATGCCGTCCATACGGGCAGAGCGGAGATTCGCGGAGATTTTGTGACAGCGATTTATGATTTTTTTGAAGATGTGCTGGAATGTGTGCTGAATCAGGCGCATTATTTGAATGTGAGCGTGATGCCGGCGGGCGGCGGTTTGCGCTGTTCGGTGATGACCGATTGCACCACCCCTGACACGGCGCGGCTTTCGGAACAATATCCCGCTATGCGGGTGATTCGGGATGCCGAGGGTACACAGTTTCTTCTGCCGTTGGAAGGGGGGAACGCCGTATGACCGCTTATAGCGCGCTTGCACCGGAAATCAGGCTGCTTTTGGCGGGGATGGTGTTTTTGTCTTCACTTGGGGAATTGGCGCTTTGCCTGTATCGGGCTTTATGCACCGAAAAATGGAAGCGGTGCATTTTCCCCATCGTGATCTACCTGTGTTTGCTTGGCTTTTTGTCGGTTGCGATCGGGGCGCGCGTCCCGCAGGAAGCGCCTCTGCACCCGATCCGCCTGCCGTGGCTGTGCTTTCCTTTCCTTGCGGTATCCGTTGCGGTGCATAGTATCCTTTTTCTTCAAAAGGAATACCGGCAAAGCCGGGAACAAATCACCTCCAATTCGGTCAGGGAAGCGATAGACCGCCTGGACTCCGGCATTTGTTTTGCCGATGAGAACGATCGGCTGATTCTGATCAATCGCACGATGAACCGATTGGGATTTACGGTGACCGGGCGGTACCCGCAAACTCTTTCCGAAATGACATCCGCACTGGAACGAGCAGAAAACGGAATTTCCCGGGTGGAGGGGATGCCGGCGCTTTATCGGTTCCCGGACGGAAAGGTTTGGAAATTTCATTTGTCCGCGATCGAAGACGCGGCGCTGAAAGGATTCACCCAAATGACCGCGCAGGATATGACCGAATTGCAGGAAGTAAATGAAAACCTGGAACGGGAAAACGCGGCGATCCGGGAGTCTATTATCAAAATGCGGGGGATGATCGGGCGAATGTCGGATCTGGCGCGGGAACAGGAAACCTTGAACCTGAAAATGAAAATCCATAATGACATCGGCGCCAGCCTGATCTCCCTTTCCGAATTGGGAAGCGGCGGAACCGACCGCGACGCCGAAACGCAAATCGCGATATTGGAAAGGGCGCTTGCGTATTTCAGCAGTACCCATGCCGCCGCGTCGGAAGAGCAGGATGAACTCATCACTTTTGCCGCACGGTGCGGGGTGGAATTATCATTTACCGGCCAACTGCCCGGCAGGGAGCCGATGAAAGGTCTGGCCGCCGCCGCGGTGCGCGAGTGTGTGACAAACTGTGTACGGCACGCGGGCGGAAACCGTGTGGAAATTAAAACGACCGAAAGCGGCAGCGCCGATACGGTGACAATTACCAATAACGGCAAACCGCCGGCCGCGCCCATCACCGAAGGGGGCGGGTTGTCCGCGCTTCGCCAAAAGGTAGAAGCGGCGGGCGGCACAATGCATATTGCCCACGCCCCTCGATTTGCCTTAACTCTTACGCTAACGAAAGGAAAGGACGCTTTATGATCCGAACAGTGGTGGTAGAAGACAGTGTGATCGCGCAGAACTATTTCACTGATTTGCTTGCCAAAGAAGGTGATTTTGAAATCCTTGCCGTTTGCCGTGACGCCTTTGAGGCGGAGAAAATCTGTGCCGCGGGCGGGGTGGATTTTGTGTTGATGGATGTGCTGACTTTGCATAACCATTCCGGTTTGGCCGCGGGGAAACGCATTCGGGAAAGCGGGAAGGGAACCAAGGTGCTGATCGTTACTTCGCTGGTCGATCCCGAGGTTTTGACTCAGGCCAAGATCGGCGCCGCGGACAGCCTGTGGTATAAAGATCACGGCGCGGAGGATTTGGTCGGGGTGATCCGGCGAACGCTTCAAGGGGAGCGTGTCTTTCCCGACAGTGCGCCGAATATATCACTGGGCGCGATGTTCTCCGAAGATCTTTCCCCCCGGCAAATACAGGTGCTGCGGAGTTTTGTGATGGGGTATACTTATGATGAGATTGCCGCCGAACTCGGTATTTCCAAGCGCGGCGTGCGGTGGTATATGGATGAAATTATGAAAATGGGCGGCTTTCAAAATCGGCATGAGATGCTTTCCGCTATTTTACAGAACAATTTTATCGTGACCACATTGCTCGATTCGGAAAAATAACCGCCAAATTTTTCAACACCTGGCTTTTAGCCGGGTGTTTTTTTGTTGTGCGCCTTTTCGACAAAAAGGAAAAAACTTTTCGATACCTGTCACAAGTGACAGTGACAAAAAACATGGCAATCAGTATAATAAATGATGTATTCGTATGCAAAAAAGCCGCCTGATTGCAAAAATACATTCAATATAGACAAAGGATGGATGTGTTTTTGGCTGAACAAATCAAAAAAGAAGGAAACAAGGCGGGCAAAGAACATATTCTTTGCATTTCCGCCACGGCAAATTGCCTTGCGGCGGTTTTGGACAGCATATCAAGGTTTAAACAAGAAGGGAAGAGAAGCAAATGAAACACACAGTTTCAAAAAAAGTTGTCAGTGTGGTATTGGCGCTTGTGATGATCCTGGGGATCATACCGATTTCTTCGCTAACAGTCTTTGCGGCGCACAGATGCCCCAACTGTGACGAATGGATCGACGGGTCGCCCTATTGCGAGCAGTGTAACGAATGCGATGAGTGTTGTGAACTCTGCATTGAATGCGGAGTCTGCGCCGATTGCTCGGGATGGGAGATTTGCGAAACCTGCTCCGGCGAAGAAGGCTACAACATCTGTGAGGACTGCGCCATAGATAAGGGTTACCATTGCCCCGATTGCTACGAATGTTATTTCAAAACCGGATTATGGTGCGACGAATGCAAAAGATGTGCGGAATGCGTTGATATTTGTGACGAATGCACTGCTCATCTCGGAGAGGGCATCATTTGTGTGGAATGCGCCATGGAAAAGGAGAGCCACTGCCCCGAGTGCGAAGAATGCTATTTCAAGTCCGGGTTATGGTGTGAAACATGCAAACGGTGCGACGATTGTTCTCCCATTTGCAATTATTGCTCCGAAGAAATGGGGGAAATTATTTGTCAGGAATGTGCGATTGAAGAAGGGCTTCACTGCCCCGAGTGCGAGGGATGCTACGGCGACTGCGGCGAGGAATACTGCGAAGAATGCGGTATTTGCGCCAACTGTGCGGATATTTGCTCCTCTCATAACCTTTGTATGGAATGTGCAATCGCAGACGGGCTTCACTGCCCGAATTGCGAAGCATGCGGCGAGGACGAAACAATTTGCGAGGGCTGCGGCGAAATGTGCAGCGGCTGTGCGGACGCTTTCTGTTTCAACTGCAATTTGTGCAGCGACTGCGTGCAGGTTTGTCCCGATTGCGGCGCTTGCTCCAACTGTGCTGAAATTTGCCCGAACTGCGAGGAGCATTGCTCCGAGTGCGTGGGAATCTGCGACGATTGCGGCTTCTGCCTGGAATGCTGCCAGGATATTGCCGCCATGGCAGGCTGCGACTGCGCAGAATGGGTGTGCGTGGAAAGCCCGGATTGGAACGAGCATTTTGAAGAGTATCATACAAGCGCCGGCGGCCACAGTGCAAGGGCGTCTATTGCCTGGTCATGGAACAGCACCTATCATTGGAATGCCTGCGTTTATTGCGATGACAGCGCACATTACTCAAATAGAAAGGCTCATACATTTGACGCTAACGGGAAATGCACCGTTTGCGGTTATATGAAAAATGCTAAAATTCAAATCATCCAACAG
>CACXFE010000207.1 GCA_902766855.1 Oscillospiraceae bacterium
ACTGATTGCTTTGGCGGTTATTTTGCCGCAAATCGTGCATATCGCGTTGGGGCAGCCCGGCGGGATCACTTGGTTGCCGATGTACCTTCCCGTGCTTCTCGGCGGTTGCCTGCTGGGAACCAAATGGGCGTTCGGCGTGGGGATTTTGTCCCCGATCGTTAGTTTTCTGTTCACCTCCGCCGTGCTGAAACAACCGATGCCGCCCGCGGCACGCCTGCCGTTTATGATAGCGGAATTAGCAGTTTTTGCGGTTGTATCCGGCCTGTTCAGCGGCAAAATCGCCCAAAAACCGATTTGGGCACTTCCGGCGGTGCTTACCGCGCAGATCGCGGGGCGGGGGACTTTTCTGTTGCTTGCGCTGATTTTTCAATCCGTTTCTCCGATCCGCGCCGCTATGGTATGGCAAAATATCCTCGGTGGGTTTGCCGGTCTTGTTTCTCAATGGATCCTGATGCCGGTATTGATGTTTCTGTTTCAGAAAGCGTTTTTAAACGATCATGAATGACCTTACTGTTGCCATCAGCCGGTTGCCCGGTCACTCCCTTGTTTTATGCAAGGAGGATGTGATTTTGACGGAGGACGGGAAGGGGATCGCACCGCTTGTTCGCCTGATCGGCGCCGGACGGGATCTGACAGGCTTCTCCGCGGCGGATAAAATTGTGGGAAAGGCCGCGGCGATGCTTTTTATCAAAGCCAAAGTTTGCGCCGTGTACGGCCAAGTGATGACCGATGAGGCCCGTACCTTGTTGCTGGCCGGCGGGATCGCTTGCCGATTCGGTGAATTGACCGAGAAAATCATCAACCGGGAGGGAACAGACCTTTGCCCGATGGAAAAGACCGTGGCGGCATTGCAGGATCCCGAAGAGGCCTTTTCGGCGATCCGGCAAAAACTGGCCGATTTGCGAAAGTCTTCTCCGCATTCTATTACGGAAAATCAAAATCCCCGATCGTCCTGATCGGGGATTTAGTCTGTCAAAAAACAGAATCAACAACTTTGCGCCCTTTTCGGCGCATTTTTGTTTTTCACCGGTGAAAGCGTATCATGCGGTTTCCGGGGTAAAGCCGAGGTCTTCCAACTCATTTAGAGCGGTTTTCAAGCAGTTTTCGCATCCTTCTACCGTAACGGTTTTATCCGCGAGCGATACGGTGAAGTTCAGCCCGGCGGCTTTCAGCGCGTTTTCAATGCGTTTTACGCAGTTTTCACACTGCATATCGGGGACATGGATCACATTTTTCATTTCGGTTTCCTCATTTCATGATTTTTTGCAAAGCGGTGACCAATTCTTCAATAACGGAATCATCGCCTTTGCGGATATTTTCAGCCACACAGGTATGGATGTGGTTGGAAAGCAATACTTTGTTGAAGGCGTTCAACGCCGCCTGCACGGCGGATACCTGCACTAAAATATCGGTGCAGTAGGCGTCGTTCTCCACCATTTTTCTGATCCCGCGCACTTGCCCTTCGATACGGTTCAATCGGTTGATCATCGCGGCGGATTCCGCCGATTCCCGGTGCTTTTGCTTGCCGGAGCAACAGGGTTCCTTCATAGTTTTTTCCTCCTTAACCGCAGGGCGTTGGTAACAACAAATACCGAACTGAACGACATGGCAAGCCCCGCTAACATCGGGCTTAACAACGGGCCGCCGAAAGCATACAACAAGCCCGCCGCCACGGGGATGCAGATGGTATTGTAACAAAACGCCCAAAATAGATTCTGCCGGATGTTGGTGAGGGTGAGGCGGCTTAACCGAATCGCGCGGGGCACATCATTCAAATCGTTTTTCATCAGAACAATATCGGCCGCTTCAATGGCAATATCACTGCCGTTGCCGATCGCACAGCCGATGTCTGCCGCTGTCAGAGCGGGTGCGTCGTTGATACCGTCGCCCACCATCATCACTGTGCCGTAATCGGAACGGATTTGTTTTACAATGTCCGCCTTTTCACCCGGTAAAACTTCTGCATATACCTCATCCGCCCCCGCAAGGGAGCCGATATAGTCGGCACAGGCCTGATTGTCGCCGGAAAGCAGCACGGTTTTGATCCCGAGATCGTGCAGTTTTCGAAAGGCTTCTGCCGAAGTGGGTTTGATCGCGTCTGCAACAGCAATCAGCCCTTGTAACACGCCATTCTCGGCAAGATAGATCAGGGATTTTCCCTGCGCCGCAAGCCGGGCGGCCGATTCGCGGTATGGCGCGGTTTCCACGCCGTATTCCTGCATCAATGCGGCATTGCCGAGCAAAATCATTTTTCCGTTCAGCAGACACCGCAATCCTTTGCCGGAAAGATTTTCCGTTTGTTCGGGAAGCGCGCCGTTCGGGAGCCCTTCGGCTTTTGCAGCGTCTACCACGGCTTTTGCAAGGGGATGATCGGAAGTGCTTTCCGCCGCCGCCGCAAGTTGTAAAAGGGCGTTTCGATCCTTTGCCAAGATGTCGGTCACCCCGGCTTTCCCCACTGTGACCGTGCCGGTTTTATCAAAAATCACCGCTTTTACCGTATGTGTGATTTCCAATATCTCACCATTGCGGATCAAAATCCCGTTTCCCGCACCAAGACCGGTTCCCACCATCATAGCGGTGGGGGTAGCAAGGC
>CACXFE010000208.1 GCA_902766855.1 Oscillospiraceae bacterium
AAAACCGTACTGTTTATTACACACCGCAACACCAGCCTGAAAGCGTGCGATACCATCGTTCATGTTGAAAACAAACAATTTGTAGAATTAGCATAATCAACTCATGCTGAAAAATGCCGCACCATACTGTGCGGCATTTGAGAGTGTCGACAAAGTCGCCCCTCTCTTGGACGGGGATGCCGCTCGCTCGAAAATCTTTGATTTTCGGACTACACTCTATCCCCGCCAATACCACCCCTGTGCCCTTGAAAACCGCCAAAAAGCGGTTTTCGCTACTAAGGAGTTTTTCCGACGCACCTGTCGCCGGAAAAACAAAAATTGCGCCGAAAACGGCGCAATGTTGTTGATTTTGGTTTTTCGAAAGACTGAAATGCCGCACCATACTGTGCGGCATTTTTTATTCGTTCAACGGCAGTTCGGTCATGCGAAGTTTCGCGCAACCGTAAGGATATAATTCCCTTTCCTCGACATTGGCAAGCGGTTCTACTGATCGGGGGATTTTAGCACATACCTTTTCGTAGCCATCTTCCAATCCCCAATCAATCCGTTGCATCTTTGCCTTCAACACCACCGGCGGATACTTGCTTGAAAAAGGGATCTCGCTGATTTCCCGCTTGTCGGCGATCAGTGTGCGGCCGGCATATACATATCCCCATTCGGATTGTGGCACCAGTTCATAATCGCAATATGGAAACTTGCGTTCCACGCCATTGCGTTCATATTCCGACTTGCGTGCCTTATACGCAATAGGAAGCGAAAAAACCAATGAACCGTATTGCGCCGTATAAAGCCCATGTGGACGCCGCATCATCGCAGGCTTCACTTCATACGAAACCGTGATTTTACGGTTTTCCCCCTCTGCGAAAGAGAAAGTCAGCATCTCCCCTTCGGCATGGTTCCCGTTTACGGTCAGGTTTTCGGCAAAAGAAGGGATGCGAATGCGCAAAGTGAATGCTTTTTCGGCTTTTACCGTGTAAACAAAGAAGTGATCGAACGGGTAATTGGTATCAAGCCGAATAGAATGCTCTTTGGTTTTCAGTTCCATGGGCAATGGTATGGCGCAAAGAACATTGTCGCCCTTATGGAGAAAGGCTGATAGCGCGAATTTCGGCCAACCTTGATTAAAGTTGGCGGTACAGCACCCGAAATTCGGTTCCAAGCCGAACAGATGCGCTTCCTCACCGTTGGTTCTGAATATCGGTTTACCGGGAAATTTCTCACAAGCGATCTGATTGCTTAACTGATCATATTGATGCGACCACATAGCATCACTGACGGTTGCGGGAAGGGCGTTAAAAGCAATCATCTCCAAACGCTCCGCCCATTTTGGATCGCCGGTATAGGCATAAAGCAGTTCATATGAATACATCTGTTCAACCACCGCACATAGTTCGGTTCCCTGAATGGGGCTGAGTCCTGCCAAACACTCATCCCCGGTGAAGGTTTCCACCGGCGTACCGTTATACTGCTTTAAAACGGAAACGAAGGCTTCCGCACTGTCTGTATATGCTTGACCGAGCAAATCGCAGGAAACCGCTTCCTGTTTTAACATCATCACCAAATTGACAAGATGTGTTTCATAGCACCACCGATTCAACGGTGTTTTCCAATTTTCTGACAAGCAAGTGTAATCCGTGCCTTGTTGCTTTAATAATGCAGCCAATTCCGTAAGCCATGCTTCTCCTGTTCGTTCATACACAAAGCGAATGGCAATACATCCTTCAAACCAACGGGCTTTTCCCCAACTGAACAGATGAATTTTCCCTGTCTGTAAAAGAGTGTAAAAATTTTTGAGCGCCCTATATAATACTTCCGGGATGCGTTCATCCATGGAACAGTGATAATAGACGGTCAGAACTTTACTGATCAGTAACAACGCCCAAGAATCGTAGGTTGCCCGTTCTTCCTCTTTGCACGGGCAAAGCCAACCATCCGGCTGTTGCGCGGAAAGAATAGCGTCAATATACCGTTTGGCGTCTGTGATCATTTGCTCATCTCGCAATAGATACGCTAACGGGATAAACCCGTCCAGCCAGTAAGGCACACGCTCCCAACCTTCTCTGTTACCACCGATCCATGCGCTGTCACGAATATCCGGCCAGACCTTATGCAAATTTCCGCCGAGCCCTTTTGCTTGTATTTCCAGTTGACGCTTCATCCAACCTTTCGGTTGTACTTCCGAAGGGGTGAAAAAATGAAATCGCGGTTGTTCGTTTTTGTCCATCCCGTCATCCCTTTTTATTTTATAAATTTCAAACAATGGACTTGATCGTTACTGTTTCCAACGGCGTAATCCCCAAATCGGCGGCGAACTTTTCTACCCCTTCGATCGCTTTGCGATCCAGCAAAAAATCCGGCCAGTGCGCGTCACAGCCGATCACAAAAGAATTGCCGGTTTCTTTGGCGATGCGAAAAAACTTATCACAGGGATAATGCCGCCCTTCGGCATGCCCTAACATATTGATTTCAAGCGGTACATCCGCCGCCTTTGCGGCGCGGCACAAGCGCCCCATTTCCCGGCGGTAAAATGCATCGTCCGCATCATACCGGCATACATCGGGATGGGCAACATAGGTAAAACAGCCGGTTTCGATGCCTTCGATCACTTCATCGACATAGGCG
>CACXFE010000209.1 GCA_902766855.1 Oscillospiraceae bacterium
CAAAATTCCCGCGCGTGTACCCCCGCGTCGGTGCGGCTGCATCCGGTCAGTCCCGGGCGAAATCCCAATAACTTTTCCAGCCCGTCCTGCACGGTGGCTTGCACGGTCACCCCGTTTTTCTGCACCTGCCAACCGTGATACGCGGTGCCGTCATATGCTATTGTCAACAACATTCGCTGCATCGGTATCCCCTCGCGTTCCGGTTTGGATTTTTCGGGCAAACTTGCCGCAATCAGGCGCCGCTCTATCCTTTCAATCCCCTTGATTGGCGGAACATATCTTCTACCACAATATCGAAGATTTCCCCCAATTTCGAACAGTATTCCAAAACAAGCCACGGCTCGTTGGTATGGTAATGGATCTTGATCAGATTTTCATCCCCCACCGCCAAAAGGGAATCCCCTTTGAAATGGGCAATAAAATAGTCATAAATCTCATCCTCGTCAAGCCCGGTTCCTTCAATCAGTAACTGTGTATCATACCGAAAATCACCCATGTTTTACTCCACTCCCAATATGGCGTCGATCAATACCGCGCCGTCATTCTCCACCGGCGTAACGGGAATCCCCAACCGCTCTTCCACTTCATCGAGAGAAAGGCTATCAAGAAACAGGTCGCCTTCACTTCTTAACATACAGGAAGGAAGTAGCAATTCCTCGCCCAACGGTTTTCCTTTTAACTGTGCCAGAATATCGGTTGCCGTTACCAGCCCCGACACGGTGATACGCCCACCGAAAAAATCATTCCTGATCGGATAGACCGTGCAGTGCAATCCCGGCCATTTTTTCTCACAAAGTCCGGCAATATAGGTAAGCAACGGGGCGGCCGCTTCCCCTGTTACCAGCGAAATCTCCCGCGGTGCCAAAAGGCGATCCTCGCACTCCGCCACGGCGGCTTCCGCTTCGCTTTTCAAAAGCGCCCAAAGACCGACGCCGTTTTCCAACTGCAAAAATTCTCCGTAATACGAAGCGTCCGGGATCTCCCGCTCTGCCAGCAAATAAAACTCATCCGCACCGTAGATGCGGCGCTCCCCGTATTTTTGCAGGCAAAGGTCTCCGTAACGGTCGATCACATCCAGTACCGCGGCGGCGGTTTCTTTACAAAACGGCTCGATTTCCGCCAAGCCTTCACGGTAACGGGTAAGCCCCACCGGTACCGCGGCGATACATTCGGCGTTCGGGAAAGCCGCCAGATCCGCCAAAGTTCGTTCCAGTTCCTTCCCGTCGTTATATCCGGGGCAAAGCACCAGTTGACAATTCAGTTTGATCCCCGCCTGATCAAAGCGTCCGATCAATTCCAACGCTTTGCCGGCGTTTTTATTCGCCATCATTTTTACCCGCAGATCGGGATTGGTGGTATGCACCGAAATATTGATCGGGCTGATATGCATCCGGATAATCCGCTCCACCTCATGCTCTGTAATGTTGGTGAGGGTAATATAATTACCGAACAAAAAAGAAAGGCGGGAATCATCGTCTTTAAAATACAAACTTTCGCGCAGGCCGGGCGGCAGTTGATCAATAAAACAGAAGATACATTTATTACGGCAGGCGTGTTTTTGATCCATGAGGTAAGTTTCAAATTCCAGCCCCAGTTCCTCATATTCTTCCTTTTGCAGCCTGATTTGCTTTTCTTTGCCGGCGGTTATAAACGCAACCGTGATTTCACGGTCATTTTGGTAGAAGCGATAATCCAACACATCCATGATCACATGGCCGTTCAAGGATACCAGCGTATCCCCGGCGCGCATTCCCGCGCGAAATGCCGGGCTTCCTTTTTCTACCCCGCCAATCACAACAGACACTTTCTCACCACCTTGCCGCTATAAGAAAAGCAGGGGAGGAACAAACCCTTCCTCCTCTGCCGTTTCATTCAAGCATATCTGCATTATTCGCCGACTTTTACAACCTCGCGCCCATTATACTGGCCGCAGGCAGAGCAAAGTCTGTGCGGGCGCTTGTACTCTCCGCAGTTGGGGCATTTCACCAATGTGGGAGCCGCAAGTTTCCACAAATTATTTCTTCTTTTATCGCGTCTTGCTTTGGAAGTCTTTCTCTTCGGTACTGCCATGTTCCGGCACCTCCTTAAAAGATAAAGTAATCGTTATTTCAATAGTTCGGCAAGCGCCGAAAGCCGTGGATCAATCTCTTTTTTCGGGCAATCACATTCGCCCTCATTCAGATTTTTGCCGCATTTCGCACAGATACCCCGGCAATCTTCCTTGCAGAGATGCTTCATAGGAAGATCGACCACCACTTCCGAATAAATCAACTCGTCTAAATCGAGCATCCTGTCCGGCGTGAGTAAAATACCGTCACTTTCCTCACTTTCGGTGGAAACCGCCAGCGCCTTTTCCACCGACACGGTGTGTTCCCGCGCGGTTTCGACGCCGCAGCGATCGCACGGAGCCTCATAAAGATAAGAAATGCGCGCCTTCAATTCCACAAGGCTTGCTTTGTTTGAAACGGTGCCGGAAAATTTGACCGGTTGTTTGAGCGGAAAAAGACCGGAAACTTCCACTTCACGCATATCAAACGCATATTCGATGGGCATAGAAGAATTCTCATTGACAAAGATTTTTCTTAAATCAACAATCATACTTCCACCTCTATCGTAACAAATTATATTATATCTTCCCGCGCCGTTATTGTCAAGAATTTCTTTTGCTTTTTTTGGAAATCCGCAAATTTCTCTTGATTATTGAAAAGGCTTATGATATAATAAGCGTTGCGGTTCCATCCTATGCGCTGATAGCTCAGTTGGATAGAGCATCTGCCTTCTAAGCAGAGGGTCGGGGGTTCGAATCCCTTTCAGCGTGCCAAAAATAAGCGTAGCACCAAAGGTGTTGCGCTTATTTTTTGTTTCGCAAGAAACAAAAGGGATTCGAACAAGGCGTGAAAAAACAGTCCGGCGGACTGTTTTTTAGCCGCGGCAACGAGCGAAGCGAGGCGATAAGCGCGGCAGCGCTGAGAAAAAATCCCTTTCAGCGTGCCAAAAA
>CACXFE010000210.1 GCA_902766855.1 Oscillospiraceae bacterium
AACATTCAGGTATTGAAAAAGGGTGATGCTTGTAGTATAATATTTATGTAGAACATCGCCCTTGCCGATACCGGAAAGGAGTATCAATGGCGGGACAATCGCAAAAGCGCAAAGACAAAAACAGGATCGTTCTCAAACAAGGCGAATGGCAGCGTCCGAACGGCACTTACGATTATCGGTGGACGGATTTCTATGGGAAACGCCATGTGATTTATGCGAAAACTCTTGAGGAACTTCGCGAAAAGGAAAAAGAAGTTGAGCGTGATATTTCCGATGGGATCAAGACCGAAAAGAAAAACACCACCATCAACGAACTTTTCGATCTGTGGTGTCAGGTCAAGCGGGGGCTGAAGGACAACACCTTTCAGAACTATAAGTATATGTATAACCTCTTTGTTCGCCCGAAATTCGGAAAACTGAAGATCGCACAAGTCAAGAAGACGGATGTTAAGCGGTTTTACAATACCTTGGTCGATGATAGAGGTCTTCAAGCGTCCACGCTGGATGGGATCCATACCGTGCTTCATCAAGTGTTTGATTTGGCGGTAGATGACTGTTACATTCGAACCAATCCATCAGACCATGTCATGAAGGAATTAAAACAAGCACACTGCTTTCAAACCGATAAAAGGAGAGCACTCACGGTTGCAGAGCAGAATCTTTTCCTTGATTATCTGAAACGGACGCCGCAATATCGGCATTGGTATCCGGTATTCGCTGTGATGGTCGGAACCGGACTTCGCGTCGGAGAGGCGACGGGGTTGCGTTGGTGCGATGTTGATCTGGATGATGATATGATCGATGTCAACCACACTCTCGTCTATTACGATCACGGACCGATGAACGGATGCCACTTCAACATCCATACGCCGAAAACTAAAGCGGGCGAACGGAAGGTGCCGATGCTGGGATTCGTAAAGGACGCTTTTTTGGAAGAGCAAGCCTATCAGAAGAAAGCGGGAATCAAGTGCAATGTTTCAATCGAAGGGTACACGGATTTTATCTTTGTCAACCGCTTTGGCGAAACACAGCATCAGGGAACGCTGAACAAAGCGATCCGCAGGATCATTCGAGATTGTAACGATGAGCAGTTGAATCGTGACGAAAATGCGAAGGTGTTGCTACCGCATTTCAGTTGTCACAGTTTACGGCACACATTCACAACGAGAATAATTGAGGCGGGTGTGAACATCAAAGTTGTCCAAGACGCATTAGGACACGCCGATGTTTCGACCACACTCGGCATATATGCCGATGTGACAAAAGACCTTCGGAAAAGTGAATTTGCCGATCTTGATTCGTATTTCAAAAAAGAACAAGACAGCACATCCGTTTTCGGGGGCTCGTAAGCCTGTTAAGCCACGCCTTAAGCCAATCGGAACAGATTGTATGGAGACTTATGAAAGCTTATGGCAAGTCATAAGGCTGAAAGGTCGCTTAAATAAAGGGTTTTGAGGATTTTTGAAGGGTTGCGTTCTGCTTCCGACGAAAATCCCCACCATGAAGCCGCTTGATTAACAGAAAAGCAGGAATAAAAAAATCAATTTAAAACAGATAAAAGCCGCCGCAGACCGATGGATCGGTCTGCGGCGGCTTGCATAATCAGGTTATGCGGTGATGGTGTACCGTATAGATTTGAAATCCCCGAACAGCAAGGGGAGGTTTAATCCGGCATACATCAATTCCGCGCCGGTGAAAGACTGCCCCAGTTCGGCAATATGATAGGTGCGATCGGGATCAAGCCCGGCAAGGCGAAGCCGTTTGACCGGGGGCGCGGGCACCGTAAGCGATTCAAAATACCACATGACTGCTTTGGTTTTATCCTTCGAAACGATCATCCACGAACAGGTTCTGCCCTCAAACGGGGAAAGCAGGCGGTAAAAATCGCCGTGAAGTACCAGCGGCTCGATCTGCCGGTAATACTGATTGTTTTTCCGCACTTCTTCCCGCTCTTCTTCGGACAATTTGCGGGGATCCAATTCATACCCGAAAGAGCAGGACATCGCCACATCGGAACGGGTGGTGAACGGGGTGACGCGACCTACCTGATGGTTAGGTGCCACCGATACATGCGCGGTCATCGCGGAAAGGGGATAGGCAAGGCTTGTGCCGTATTGAATTTTCATCCGCTCTACGGCGTCGCTGTCATCCGAAGTCCAGATTTGGGGCATATAGTAAAGAATGGCGGGATCAAACCGGCCTCCGCCGCCCGAACATCCCTCAAACAAAACATCTTGAAAAGCGTTTGTCAGTGTTTCAAGGATTTTGTACAATCCTAAGATGTAGCGGTGAGAAAACTCTTGTTGGCGGTGCGGCGGGAGTGTTTCAGAGTAGCATTCCGTGATGTGCCGGTTCATATCCCATTTTACATAGGATATTTCATACTGATTCAAAATATCGGATACCGCGGAAATAATAAAGTTTTGTACATCTTCTCTGGTCAGATCCAGAACCAGTTGATGGCGGCTTTCGGTAAAAGGTCTTCCGGGTACTGAAACAGCCCAATCGGGATGCAATTCGAAAAGTTTGCTTTTTTGAGAAATCATTTCCGGCTCAAACCAAATGCCGAATTGCAATCCGTTTTGTTTGCAGCGCGCGATAATGGAAGTCAAGCCGTTCGGCAGTTTCACGGGATCGGGCGTCCAGTCCCCCAAAGAGGTAAAATCGTTGTTTCGGCCGAGGAACCAGCCGTCATCCAGCACAAAGGTGTCGATCCCAAGCCCTGCCGCACTGTCTATAATCTGAAATAGTTTTTCTTCGTCAAAATCAAAATAGGAGGCTTCCCAACTGTTGATCACAATCGGGCGGGAAGCATTTCTGTATGCGGAAGGCGCCAAGTGATCACGGTACAGATCGTGCAGGGTACGGGACATGGCGCCAAGCCCCGCATCGGTATAGACCATAACGCATTCCGGCGTCATAAAGGATTTGCCCGGAGCCAATTCCCAGCCAAAGCCGAAAGGATTGATGCCGCATTGAACGCGCACAGTGTCAAACTGATCCACATCGGCAAGGCAAAGATGATTGCCCGAATAGATCAGATGGAAGGCGTAAACCTCGCCTTTTTCCTCGGTGGTGTCGGGCCGTGCCAAGGCAATGAACGGGTGATTCATATGCCCGGAAGCGCCGCGCCGGCTTTCTACCGATTGCATCCCGTGATGCAAAGCGGTGCGTTCAAGATGGCGCTCTTTACAATGCGCGCCGTAGAGTTGGAGAAAATCAAAGCCGTCATCCGGCAGATCGAGAGAAAGGCTCATCGCGCGGTCAATCTGCACAGCCTTTTCAGAGCGGTTTATCCATTCCGCTTTTCTTCCGATCGCATTCAGGTTTTCATAAACGGTGTAATACAGGTTCAGTTCCATGCCGGCGGTTTCATCGGCAAGGTGAAGGATCAGGGTTTCGCAATCCTCCGCGGATCCAAGGGTTTGCGGGAAATAAGGGATGGCTTCTTGCCCCTTTCGGATCGTGTGAGAAACATACCGAAAATCGGAAATGAAAGAACCGTTCTCAAAAATCAGTTTTCCTGCCGGCAAGCGAAAATCGCCGTTGCCGAAAAAAGGATATTCCTGCGGGGTGGCATCCGGAGAAAAGGAGGGATCGATAGCGTCGGCGGGAGTGGGAGAAAAACTCCGCGGCTGCGCCTTAAACAAATGAGAAAGATCACAGGGCGGCAGACGCTTCCCGTAATAAAGCGATACAAGGCGGTTGTTTTCATGCAGTTTAAAAACATAACTGCTGTCACCCGCGGTAAGAAAAAAGGACTGACTTTCTTTTAAAAACCGAATGGACAAAGCGATCCCTCCAAATAATGATTTTAAAAAGTGCAAATGGTGTTTGCCGGCGAATACAACATTCTTTGCAAAAACGAAAAAAGCGAGGCTGTATCGTATGGCAAAGCCTCCTTTTTATCGTTGCAATCATTGTATCATGAGATCCTTTTTTTGTCAAGAAAACACGG
>CACXFE010000211.1 GCA_902766855.1 Oscillospiraceae bacterium
AAAAAGATGATCGAGTCCTACGAAAACAGCATGAAATAATCTGTTTCGTAAAACAACAACCGCCTTTCGTACAGATTCCTCTGCGCGAAAGGCGGTTGCTTTATGATAGTTGCGAGAGTACCTGCCCGATCGGGGCGTTGATTTCCAAATCATTTTGAGGATCGAGCGGATACGGCAGATGCTCTTGATTGATGATCACGAGATGCTTGCCCGAAAACAACCGCACATAAGACGCGGCGGGATACACCGAAAGCGATGTGCCGCCGATGATCAGCATATCCGCCCGGCGGATTGCTTCGGTGGCCTTTTGCACCGCCTCTTCCGGCAGGGATTCGCCGTACAGCGTTACATCACACCTCACGATTCCCCCGCAAGTGCAGTGCGGGATCGGCTCGGGTGAATCAAACAAAAAATCCTGCGGGTATGCTTTTCCGCATCGCATGCAGTAGTTGCGGCGGGTGGTGCCGTGAATTTCATACACCTTTTTACTGCCTGCCTTTTGGTGCAATCCGTCAATATTCTGTGTGACAACCGCTTGCAATTTCCCGCGGGCTTCCAGTTTGGCGAGTGCCAAATGGGCGGCGTTCGGTTGGATGCGGCGGGCGTCCATTTTCTGGCGGTAAAACTCAAAAAACAACGCCGGCTGCCTGATCAGGCAATCATGGCTTAAAAGATATTCGGGAGAAACCTGTTCAAACCGAACATCACGCCGGTTATACAGCCCGTCTTTACTGCGGAAATCCGGCACGCCGCTTTCCGTGGAAACCCCGGCGCCGCCGAAAAAAACGAGTTGTTCCGATGCTTCGATCCATTCCTGCAGGATTTTGATTTTTTCTTCCATGCCAGTCCCCCCTTTTTCTTTGATCCGTTTTTCCATAAAGCGTTTCTCTACCGTCAGCATACCATATTCCGCCGCGTTTGTCAATTCGCGCCGGGCAAGCACATTCTGCTAAAAGCCGGATTGCAGGAAGCCGAATTTTTTGTGCGTTCAGCCGAGAATTTTGTTTAGGGCTTGACAAACCGGCGGGGATATGGTACATTCTACATAAATAAGATAGAGGCGCGATTATGCGATCAGTACTTTACGGATGCCAAGCCCGGCAGGGCAATGCCGCAAAGGAAAGGCGCGGTCGCCGAAGGCGGATGCCGGCAGGCAACCGGCCTGGTAAACCGGAATAAGATCCGTTTTACTGTCGCATTTGCGGAGGGCTATCGTTTTACAGAACCACAGCGCGCTATGGCGCGTATCTTCTGATTTTGGATAGCCGAGCAATCGGCTATTTTTTATTGCGAAAGGACTGTTTCGAACATGAAAAACCCGATTTTTGAAGGAATCGCCACTGCTTTGATCACCCCGCTTGACGAAAACGGCGTGGATTATGAGGCGTTCGGTCGCCTGATTGATTGGCAGATCGAAGAAGGTGTGAACGCGCTGGTCGTTTGCGGAACAACGGGAGAATCCTCCACCCTGACGGACGAGGAACACCGCGCCGCGATCGCTTTCGCGGTAAAACGCGCGGCAAAACGCGTGCCGATCATTGCGGGGACCGGATCGAACGATACGGCCTATGCCCTTGATCTGACGAAATTTTCCTGTGAAGCCGGGGTGGACGGCGTGCTGGTGGTCACCCCTTATTATAATAAAGCAACACAAAACGGGCTGATCCGCCTGTTCAGCGAAGTGGCGGATGCGGCAACCGCGCCGGTGATTTTATACAATGTCCCCTCCCGCACCGGCGTGAATATTGAGCCGAAAACCGTGGCCGCTTTAGCGGAACACCCCAATATTTCCGCAATCAAGGAAGCCGGCGGCAATATCTCCGCCGTGGCACAGATCGCCGCGTTGTGCGGGGAGAAAATCCATATTTATTCCGGGAACGACGATCAGATCGTCCCGATCATGTCCTTAGGCGGCAAGGGCTGTATTTCGGTGCTTTCCAACCTGTTGCCGAAGCAATCCGCCGAACTTTGCGCCCGTTTCAAAGCAGGTGATGTGCGCGGCGCCGCCGAAATGCAACTTCGCTATTTGCCGCTGATCAACGCCTTGTTCAGCGAAGTCAACCCCATTCCCGTGAAAGCGGCGATGGCGGCAATGGGCTTTTGCAAAGACTACATCCGCTTGCCGCTGACGCCCATGGAAGAAGCACACCGGGAAGTGTTGTTTGCCGAAATGAGAAAGGCGGGGATCCGGTTCTGATGAAAAAACAAATTCGTTTTACCAAAATGCACGGGATCGGCAATGATTATGTCTATATCAACTGCTTTGAAGAAACCGTGGAAGACCCGGCGCGGTTGGCGCGGCTGATGTCTCCCCGAAGGACGGCAGTGGGAAGTGACGGGCTGATCCTCATTTGCCCCTCGGATGTTGCCGATGCCAAAATGCGCATGTTCAATCTGGACGGCAGCGAAGGCAAAATGTGCGGCAACGGCATCCGTTGCGTGGGGAAATACCTGTATGACAACGGCATTGCCCGCAAAGACACCCTTACGGTGGAAACATTAAGCGGGATCAAAACCCTGCGGGTAACCGCCGAAAACGGGGAAGCTTCTTGCCTGACCGTGGACATGGGCGAGCCGATCCTGACCCCCGCCGATATTCCGGTTTTGTTTGAAGGCACCCGCATGATCAACCAGCCGATCACTGTTTTAGGCGCTGAATACCGCATAACAGCCGTTTCCATGGGGAATCCGCACGCCGTTCTGTTTTGTGATGATGTGGACGGGCTTGATCTGGAAGCGATCGGCCCGGCCTTTGAGCATCATCCCCTTTTCCCCGAACAGGTCAATACGGAGTTTATCCGCCCGGTGGGGCCGAACGCCCTGCAAATGCGGGTGTGGGAGCGCGGAAGCGGCGAAACCTTCGCCTGCGGAACAGGCGCCTGCGCGGCGGCGGTGGCGGCGGTGTTAAACGGAATCTGTGAAAAAGAAAAAGAAGTGACCGTGCATTTAAAATGCGGCGATCTTTTTATCACTTATGCGGCAGACTCTCATATATATATGAGGGGTGCGGCGGAAAAAGTTTATGAGGGAGTGTACTGTTATGAGCCTTAAAATCAAGATCAATGAGCATTATTCTTCTTTAAAAAAGAATTATCTGTTTTCCGAGATCGCGGCACGGGTCGGCGCTTATTCCGAGGCTCACCCGGAAGCGAAGATCGTGCGGCTCGGCATTGGGGATGTTACCCTGCCGCTTTCGCCCGTTGTGGTGAACGCAATGAAAAAAGCGGCTGACGAAATGGGGCAGGCCGCCACCTTCCGCGGGTACGCGCCCGATTTCGGGTATGACTTTTTGCGTAACGCCATCGCGGCCTATTACGGCAAAAACGGCGTGACGGTTTCGTCCGGAGAAATCTTTGTTTCAGACGGAGCCAAAAGCGATGTAGGCAATATTGTGGATATTTTGGGCGAGAACGAAATTTTGATTCCCGATCCGGTTTATCCCGTTTATCTTGACAGCAACCTGATGAGCGGGCACACCGTGCGGTTTTTAAAAGGGAACGAGCAAAACGGTTTTCTCCCCCTGCCCGAAGGACTGCCCGAAAAGCCCTACATCATCTATCTTTGCTCCCCGAACAATCCCACCGGCGCGGTATATTCGAAGGCGCAACTGAAAATCTGGGTGGATTTTGCCAATCAAACCGGTTCGCTGATTATTTTCGACTCGGCATATGAGGCTTTCATTCGCAGTGACGCGCCGCACTCGATTTACGCCGTGGAAGGCGCGAAAACCTGCGCGGTGGAAATTTGCAGTTTCTCCAAAACCGCCGGTTTCACCGGCACCCGCTGTGCGTGGTCGGTTTTCCCGGAGGCGTTGGCGGCGGGCGATACCAAACTTTCCGCCCTGTGGGGGCGGCGGCAAGCCACCAAATTTAACGGTGTTCCCTATGTGGTACAGCGTGCCGCGGAAGCCGCGCTGACCGAGGAAGGCATTCACCAGTGCCGCGCCAATATCGCTTATTATATGGAAAACGCCCGTTTGCTCGCGGCGGTTTTAAAAGAAAAAGGCATCTGGTTTACCGGCGGCACCGATTCCCCCTATTTGTGGCTGAAATGCCCGAACGGGATGGATTCCTGGGAATTTTTTGATTTTCTGCTGCAAAAAGCGCAACTGGTCGGCACGCCGGGGGCAGGCTTCGGAGAAGCGGGAGAAGGCTACTTCCGCCTGACTTCCTTCGGCAGCCGCGAAGCCACCGAAGAAGCGGTACGCCGCCTGAATACACTGTTATAAAACAGAATGGAGTTTATGATGATCTGTGACAATCTTTCCGTAAATGAAAAAGGCCACCTCACCTTTGCCGGGCAAGATACGGTTCTCTTAGCGGAACAGTACGGCACCCCGCTTTACTTAATGGATGAAGACAAAATCCGGGAGCATGTGCGCACTTATCGGGACGCCATGGTCGCCACGATGCCGGCGGGCTCGATGCCGGAATTTGCCAGCAAAGCATTTTCCTGCAAACACATTTACCGCATTATGGCGGAAGAAGGCATTGACATTGATGTGGTTTCCCCGGGGGAGATTTACACCGCCATGCAGGCAGGGTTCCCCATGGAAAAAGCCTTTTTTCACGGGAACAACAAAACCGACGAAGACCTGCGCTTTGCCATCCGCGCCGGCGTAGGGACGATTGTGGTGGACAGCGAGGATGAATTGACCGCGCTGGACCGTATTGCCGGGGAACTTGGTGTGAAGCAGAATATTTTACTGCGGGTTGCCCCGGGGATCGACCCGCATACCCACAAAAAAATCTCCACCGGCTCGGTGGATTCGAAATTCGGCGTAACGGTGCTGGATGGGCTTGCCGTAAAGGCGGCGGAAACCGCTTTGGCGGCGCAAAATCTTGTTTTAAAAGGATTCCATTGCCACATCGGCTCGCAGATTTTTGAATCACAGCCCTTTATCACCGCGTCGGAAATGATGTTGGATTATATCGTGCAAGTGCGCGACAAAACAGACTATCTCCCGGAAATGCTCAACTTGGGCGGCGGTTTCGGCGTGCGATATGTGGAAAGCGATCCCGTCATTGATTACGCCGAAAAAATCGCGGAAGTCGCCGCCGCTTTACAGGCGCAATGCGAAGTTCGCGGGTTGCCCGTTCCGAAAATCCTGATGGAGCCGGGGCGCAGTCTGGTGGCCGACGCGGGCCTGACCTTGTATACCGTAGGCGGTGTGAAAGAGATCCCCGGTTATAAAAACTATATTGCCATTGACGGCGGCATGACCGATAATCCCCGCTACACCCTGTATGAATCCGCTTATACGCTGGCGCTGGCTTCCAGGGCAAACGCACCGAAAGATTTTGTTGCCACCGTAGGCGGCAGATGCTGCGAATCGGGCGATTTGATCCAGGAAAATGTATCGTTGCCGAAGCCTGTGCGCGGGGAGATCCTCGCGGTGATGACCACCGGGGCATACAATTATTCCATGGCGTCAAACTACAACCGCGTGGGCAGACCGCCCGTGGTGATGCTCAAAGGCGGGAAAAGCACCGTGGCGGTGCGCCGCGAAACACTGGAGGATCTTTGCGCGCTTGACAAATAATGGGGTATGCGTTATGATAAGATGATGAAGAATCGTTGGGAGAGCCTTCACGCTCTCCCTTTTTTAAAGAAAAAAATTCGGGCGCACCGGAACCGACGCGCTCGAATTCGGAAAACGGCAAGATTATTACCCAGCCGCTTTAAACAAATTTTATAGTTTTATTTTAGCGCGAAAAATGCGTTTGTCAAGAAAAAATTTTCATTTTTTTCATGATTTGTTAAAAAATTCGGATTTTGTCGGAAAAAATCGAATGCGACAGAGGAAATTATGCAGAAAAACGAAACGATCACACTGGAAATCACCGATATTACCGCCGACGGAAGCGGCATCGGCAAAGCAAACGGCATGGCGGTATTCGTGCCGTTGACGGCGGTCGGTGATGTAGCGGAAGTCAAGATCCTGAAAGTTAAAAAAACACTTGCTTTTGCCAAGTTGGAGCGGCTGATCACCCCCTCGCCCGACCGGGTGGAAAACGATTGCTTCACTTTCCGGCAATGCGGCGGCTGTGCGTTCCGTCATATCGGGTATGAAGCGGAATGCCGGTTAAAAGAGCGCAAAGTATATGAAGCGATCAAGCGCATCGGGGGGATTGACCTTGCCCCCATGCCGCTTGTCCCCTCCTCCCGCGCCGCACACTACCGCAACAAAGCGCAATATCCATTAGCGGAAGACGGAAGCGTAGGGTTTTACGCCCGCCATTCTCACCGTATTGTCGCTTGTGAAGATTGCGCGCTTCAACCTGCCGTTTTCGGCAAGATCGCCGCGGTTTGCTCCGCTTGGATCCGGGAATACCGCCTCCCCGCCTACCGGGAAGAAAGCGGGCAAGGGCTTCTTCGCCACCTGTATATCCGCTTGGCGGAAGCCACGGGCGAAATCATGGTATGCCTGGTGATCAACGGGGAAGAACTGCCCCATTCCGCGGTTTTGATCGAGCGCCTGCGCACCCTTTGCGGCGAACGGTTGAAAAGCGTACAAATCAACATCAACCGGGAAAAGACCAATGTGATCGTGGGGAGTTCCTGCAAAGTGTTATTCGGCTCTCCTTTTATTACCGATGTTTTATGCGGTGTGCGGGTGCGCCTTTCTCCTTTTTCTTTTTATCAGGTCAACCGCACCGCGGCCGAAGCACTGTATCGAAAGGCCGCGGATTATGCCCAACCTGCGGGCAAGGTGTTGCTTGATCTGTACTGCGGCGCCGGAACGATCGGGCTCTCTATGGCGAGCGCCGCCGACCGGGTGATCGGGGCGGAAATCGTTCCCGAAGCGGTGGAAGACGCGCGCTTCAATGCCAAAGAAAACGGGATCGGAAATGCGGAATTTCTATGCGCCGACGCGGCCGAGGCGGCAAAACAACTTGCCGGGCGCGGCGTCCGGCCGGATGTGGTGATTGTTGATCCGCCGAGGAAAGGGTTGGCGCCCGAAGTGATTGAAACCGTAGCGACCGTGTTTTGCCCGGAACGGGTGGTTTATGTTTCCTGTGATCCCGCCACATTGGCGCGCGATCTCAAACAATTCACCGAAAAAGGGTACCGGCTTGTCGAATACACCCCCTTTGACCTCTTCCCCCGCACAACTCATGTGGAGAC
>CACXFE010000212.1 GCA_902766855.1 Oscillospiraceae bacterium
GCGTTCGGTCATTCGGGAGATTTTTGAGTATTCCAAGGTGCGGAAGGCGGAAATCGGGGCGGAAAATGTGTTTGATTTCAGCATTGGCAACCCGAGTATCCCAACGCCCGAGGCGGTAACCGAAACGATGAAAACCTTATTGCGGGAGTGTGATCCCGTTGCTTTGCACGGGTATACCTCCGCTCAAGGGGACGCGGGTGTGCGAAAAGCCATCGCCGCCGATATTGAAAAGCGGTTTGGCGCGGCGGCTTCTCCCGATCTGATTTATATGACCTGCGGCGCGGCGGCTTCGCTGACGATTACCTTAACGGCGCTGGTCAATCCGGGGGATGAAGTGATTTTGCTGGCTCCGTTTTTCCCGGAATACCGTGTGTTTGCCGAAAAAGCGGGGGCAACGGTTGTGGTAGTGAATTGCCGGGAAGGGGATTTCCAAATTGATCCCGTGGCTTTGGAACGGGCGATCACGTCCAAAACCAAAGCCGTGATCGTGAATTCCCCCAACAATCCGACCGGGGCGGTCTTCTCCGAAGAAACCGTTCAGGCGGCGGCGGAAGTTCTTTCCCGCAAGCAGCGGGAATACGGGCAGGATATTTTCCTGATTGCCGATGAGCCTTACCGTGAGTTGGTTTACGGGGTGGAAGTGCCGTATCTTCCGCTTTTTTATCAGAATACCGTTGTTTGCTATTCGTACAGTAAATCCCTTTCCCTTCCGGGGGAGCGGATCGGCTATATTTTTGTTTCCCCAAAAGTGCGGGAGTGCCGCGATGTTTATGCCGCGGTTTGCGGGGCGGGGCGGGCGCTCGGCTTTGTTTGCGCCCCGAGCCTGTTACAGTATACGGTAGGGCGCTGTGTGGATGTCCGCCCGGATCTGACCGTGTATAAGCGAAACCGCGATCTCTTTTATGAAAGCCTTACGGCATATGGGTATACCGTGGTTCCGCCGGACGGGGCGTTTTATCTCTTCGTGAAATCGCCGGAGCCGGACGCTGCGGCCTTCTGTGAGCGGGCCAAAAAATACGAATTGCTTTTGGTGCCGGGGGATGATTTCGGCGGCGCGGGGTATGTGCGGATCTGCTATTGTGTGACCACTGAACAGATCGAGCGATCTTTGCCGAAATTCAAGGCATTGATGGAAGAATATACGAAGTAAGGGTGAATACAGTGAACGAACTGGAAAAGGCCAGAGAACAGATCAATGAGATCGACCGGCAAATGGCGGCGCTATTTGAAAAGCGCATGGAAGCGGTAGGGCGCGTGGCGGCATATAAACAGCAACACGGGCTTCGCGTATTCGATCAGGCGCGGGAGGCCGAGGTGATCGAGCAGAATGCGGCGCGGATTAACAAAGAGGAACTTCGCTCGCATTATATTCGCTTTTTACAGAACAATATGGAAATTTCCAAAGCCTATCAACACCGCCTGCTGGAAGGAATGCGGGTGGCATACAGCGGCGTGACGGGCGCCTTTGCCAATATCGCGGCAAACCGGATTTTTCCCGATGCCGCCGCCCTTCCTTATCCCGATTTCAAGGCGGCTTATGACGCGGTGGTAAACGGGGATTGCGATTGCGCCGTGCTTCCTGTTGAAAACAGCAATAACGGCGATGTGGGGCAGGTTATGGATCTGGCATTTTTCGGCCCGCTTTTTATCAACGGCATCTATGAATTGGAAATCGTGCAGAATCTGTTGGCGGTCAAGGGCACCACAATGGATGAGATCAAAACCGTGATCAGCCATGCACAGGCGTTCGGACAGTGCGCCCCCTATATCCGCAAACACGGTTTTGAAGCGGTGGAAGAAGTCAATACCGCGGTGGCGGCGAAGCGCGTAGCGGAAGCGGGGCGGCATGATCTGGCCGCCATCGGCAGTGAAGAAGCCGCCAAACAGTTCGGCCTGAAAAAATTGGAAGCCCATATCAATGAAAAAAGCGGAAACACTACCCGTTTCGCGGTGTTTTCCCGTGTTGGGAAAAACCCCTCTTTGCAGGACGATCGGTTTATCCTGCTGTTTACCGTTTCAAACGAGGCGGGCGCGTTAAGCGCCGCGATCGCCGCGATCGGGCGGTACGGTTTCAATATGCGCGCACTCAAAAGCCGCCCCACCAAAGAACTGACCTGGAATTATTATTTTTACGCCGAGGCGGAAGGCAATATTCATAGTGAGCGCGGCGAAGCGATGTTGGCGGAGTTGCGCAAAAATTGCCGGAGCGTGCGGGTGGTCGGCAGTTTTGAAAAAGAAATCATGTTACATGAAGATTCGGAGTGAGTAAAGATGGTTCTTCCCGTGAAAACTTCCACAGGGCAATATGACATTTTGCTTCAAGAAGGGGCGCTGCAAAACGCGGGCGATTTTTTGCGGCTGGATCGGCGGGTATTGATCGTAACCGACAGCGGCGTTCCCGCGCACTATGCGCAAAGGTTGGCGGCGCAATGTGAAACGCCGGTGATCGTGACGGTAGAACAAGGGGAACCTTCCAAATGTATGGCAACTTATGAAGCGATCCTTCGCCGCATGGTGCAGGAAAACTTTACCCGGAGCGACTGTGTTGCGGCAGTAGGCGGAGGCGTTGTGGGGGATATGGCGGGTTTTGCCGCCGCCACCTATATGCGGGGAATTGATTTTTATAATCTTCCCACCACGGTGCTTTCGCAGGTGGATTCTTCGATCGGGGGAAAAGTGGCGATTGATTTTTGCGGCTTTAAAAACCTGGTAGGGGCGTTTTATCCGCCGAAGGCGGTGCTGATCGATACCGATACATTGCGCACGCTTCCCCCGCGGCAAATTGCAAACGGGTTGGCGGAAGCGGTTAAGATGGCGGCCACATGCGACCGGGAATTGTTTGAACTTTTCGAGGCGGGCAATCCGCCGATCGGGCGGGTGATCGAGGCGTCGCTTCGTATCAAGCGCAGCGTGGTGGAGCAGGATGAAAAAGAAACCGGGCTTCGGCGGGTGCTGAATTTCGGCCATACGCTGGCGCACGCCATTGAAAGCGAAAATCAAATGCAGGCGCTTTATCACGGGGAATGCGTGGCGCTTGGGATGCTGCCGATGTGCGCAAAGCCGGTGCGGGAGCGATTGGTCAAGGTGTTGGCAGGGTTAGGGCTTCCCACCAAGATGCAAGCCGATCCGGACAGGATCATCGCCGCATGCCGGCATGATAAAAAATGTGCGGGAAACGCGATCACGGTGGTTTATGTGCCCGAAATCGGGCAATACGAGATGCGGACGATGCCGTTTGAAGAATTTGAAAAAAATATTCGGGAGGCGTTAGCATGAAAAACACATTCGGAAACCATGTGGCGGTCACCCTTTTCGGGGAGAGCCACGGGAAGGCAATCGGCGCGGTGATAGACGGATTGGCCCCCGGGATCCCGGTGGAAGAAGAGTTCCTTCGCTTTCAGTTAGGGCTTCGCCGCCCGACGGGAGAAATCTCCACCGCAAGAAGCGAACCGGATCGTTTTGTGATCGAGAGCGGCGTGTTGGAGGGAAAAACCACCGGAACCCCGATATGTATTTTGATTGAGAATGAAAACGCCGAGTCCAAAGATTACAGTTCCATGGTGGGAAAGGCGCGCCCCGGGCATGCCGATTATACGGCCTACGCCAAGTACCACGGCTTTGAAGATGGGCGCGGCGGCGGGCATTTCAGCGGCCGGATCACCGCGGCATTGGTAGCGGCGGGCGCGATTGCGATCGCGGCGCTGAAAGAAAAAGGCGTGCTGATCGGCACCCATATCAAAAAGATTGCCGAAGTGGAAGACCGTGCATTCGGCGAATTGCCTGCCGATCTTGCCCTATTGGCGCGGAAACCGTTCGCTGTGCTGGACGCGCGGGCTTCCATGCAGATGATTTCGGCCATTACGGCGGCGAAAAAGCAGGGCGACAGTGTCGGCGGCGTGTTGGAAACGGCGGTTACGGGGCTTCCGGCAGGCGTGGGAGAGCCTTGGTTTGATACGGTGGAAGGAATGTTGGCGCATGCACTGTTTTCGGTGCCGGCAGTCAAAGGCGTTGAATTTGGCGACGGCTTTGCCCTTGCGGGCATGAAGGGCAGCGAGGCGAACGATCCGTTCCGAATGGCAGGGGATCGGGTGATAACCGTAAGCAATCATAACGGCGGGATCAACGGCGGGATCACCAATGGAATGCCGTTGCTTTTCCGTTGCGCGGTCAAGCCCACCCCCACGATTTTTCAACCACAGCAAACGGTGGACTACCGAAAAGGGGAAAATATCGAATGGCAGGCGGCAGGGCGGCATGATCCCTGTATCGTACACCGGGCGCGTGTGGTGATCGACAGTGTAACGGCGCTGGTATTGTGTGATTTACTGGCGGGGCGCTTTGGCACGGATTGGCTGGCAAACCTATGAAATACGGATTGATCGGGGAAAAACTGGGACACAGTTTTTCCAAAACCGTGCATCGCCGCCTGTTTGATTATGAATACGAATTAAAAGAAATTCCCCCTGACAAACTGGATGACTTTTTGCGCAGGGCGGATTTTAAGGCAATCAATGTCACGATCCCTTATAAGCGGGCGGTCATTCCCTATCTTGACGAAATCGAAGAAACGGCCGCGCGCATCGGTGCGGTGAATACCATCCTCAATCAGGGCGGCCGCTTGATCGGGTTTAACACCGATTTATCCGGGATGCAGGCACTTCTTGCAAAAAACGGGATCGTTTTGCGGGGCAAGAAAGTGTTGATTTTGGGAAGCGGCGGCACATCGGCAACGGCGGCGGTGCTGGCGGAACTGCTTGGCGCGCATAAGGTTGTACGGGTATCGCGCAGCGAAAAACCGGGTTTTGTTACCTATGTACAGGCCGCCGAACAGCATCGTGACGCACAGGTGATCCTCAACACCACCCCTTGCGGGATGTATCCGCAGATCGGGGAAACGCCGATCTCGCTTGACGCTTTTCCCCGCCTTGAAGCGGTGGCGGATGCGATCTATAATCCACTCTGCTCCGCACTGATAGTGCAGGCAAAGGAAAAAGGAATCCGTGCGGTAGGCGGGTTGTATATGCTGGTGGCGCAAGCCGCTTTTGCGGCGGAAAAATTCACCGGCATCGCTGTGCCGGGTGAAAAGATCGACCGCATTTGGCGCGAAATAGAAGCCGAAAAGAAAAACGCGGTCTTGATCGGGATGCCGGGCAGCGGGAAAACCACCATCGGCAAATTGCTTGCCAAGGACGAGGGAAAACGGTTTTTGGATACGGATGAGGAGATCCGGGCGGAAACCGGCATGGAAATCCCGGACATTTTTCGCCTGCGGGGAGAAAAGGGTTTTCGCGCGGTGGAACAGGGCGTGATCCGGCGAGTGGCGGCGGAGCAATCCGTGGTGATCGCAACCGGCGGCGGTGCCGTTTTGAACCGGGAAAACATCCGGCTTTTAAAAGAAAACGGGACAGTGATCTGGCTTGACCGACCCCTCGAAACATTAGCGGCAACGGCGGATCGTCCGCTTTCTTCAAGCCGCGAACAGTTGGAACAACGCTATCGGGAGCGGTACGCGCTATACCGGGAAGCGGCAGATATCAGAATCGGCGCGGCGGGGGATATTCCAAAAACCCTCCGTGCGGTAAAAGAGGCGATTGAACATGAAAATTTTGGTTTTGAACGGGCCTAATATCAATATGTTAGGAATCAGGGAACCGGGAATTTACGGGCAGGACTCCTTTGAAACGCTGTGTGATACCGTTCGGGCTTATGCCGCGGAACACGGAATAGAAGTGAAACTGTTTCAATCCAATCACGAAGGGGCGCTGGTGGATGAAATTCAGGCGGCGTGGCGCGTGTTTGACGGGATCGTGATCAACCCCGGCGCGTACACTCATACCAGCATCGCTTTGCTTGACGCCTTAAAAGCCGTTTCCATCCCTACGGTGGAAGTGCATATTTCCGATGTAAGCCGCCGGGAAGAATTCCGACAGATCAGTTATGTACGGCAGGCGGCGGAGAAAACGATTTGCGGGCACGGCATTGCGGGATATACCGAGGCCATGGCATATTTGGCGGAACGGTACGGTGAAAAGCGATGATTGTGCAAATCGAAAAAGGAACGGCGACCGGCCGGATCACCGCGCCGCCTTCCAAAAGCATGGCGCACCGTTATTTGATTTGTGCGGCACTGTCAGGCGGCAGCACGGTCAAAAGAGTAGAAAAGTCAGATGACATCAACGCAACGCTCGGCTGCCTGTCGGCCCTCGGTGCGGAGATTGAGGCGGCCGGGAAAACATTCCGGCTTGGCGGGCTTTCGCCGGAGCATTGCCCGCCCGCGGCGGATCTTTTGTGCGGGGAAAGCGGCAGTACCTTGCGGTTTATGCTTCCGCTTTGCTTGCTTACGGGGAATCCAATCACCTTGCATGGCAGTAAGCGGCTGATGCAGCGCTCTCTTACGGTATATGAAGAACTTTGTGCCGCACAGGGCATCGCCTTTGCGCAGTTGCCCGATCGTGTGGCCGTGCGGGGGCGGTTGACACCCGGAAAGTATGCGGTGCGGGGCGATATTTCCAGCCAGTTTATCAGTGGACTGCTGTTTGCGCTCCCTCTGCTTCCAGGGGATAGCGTGATCGGGATTACCGGCGGCCTTCAAAGCGCGCCGTATCTGCAAATGACCATAAAAGCCTTGGCGGATTTCGGGGTGTGGGTGCGCCGGCAGGATGAGAACACAATCCTTGTGCCGGGCGGACAAACCTATAAAAAACGCGCGGTGACGGTGGAAGGGGATTATTCGAACGCGGCCTTTTTTGAAGCACTGAATACGCTTGGCGGGAATGTGATGGTGGAAGGCTTGCAGAGTGATACCTTGCAGGGCGACGCGGTTTATTTGCGGCTTTTGCCGCTTTTAGCACGGGGAACCCCCACGATCGACCTTGCCGATTGCCCCGATTTGGGGCCGGTGTTGATGGCGGTTGCCGCCGCGCAACACGGGGCGGTTTTTACGGGAACGAAACGGCTTAAAATCAAAGAAAGCGACCGGGGCGCCGCCATGGCGGAAGAACTGTTGAAATTCGGGATCAAAACGCGGCTTGAAAACGATTGCATCACGGTGGAGGGCGGCACCTTGCACCCGCCGGTCAGCCCGCTTTCCGGGCATCGGGATCACCGGATCGTGATGGCGCTGGCGGTACTATGCACCTGCACGGGCGGCACGATCTGCGGCGCACAGGCGGTGGCAAAAAGTTTCCCGGATTTCTTTCGGAAATTGGGAAAACTCGGAATCAAAATCAAAGCGGTGAAGGAAAATGAAACTTGATCAATCACAACATATTTTAATTGTCGGGCTTGGGTTGCTCGGCGGCAGTTACGCCATGGCGCTGAAAAAACAGGGGTTTCATGTGGCGGCGCTGGCCAGGCGGGAGGAAACGGTGCAATATGCGCTGGAAAACGGCATCATTGATGAGGGAAGCGCCCGGATCGACCGGGATCTGATCGGGCAGGCGGATCTGGTGATTTTTGCACTTTATCCGCATGTGTTTTTAGAGTGGATCACCCAAAACCAATCGTATTTGAAAAGCGGTGCGATTTTAACCGATGTGACCGGCGTGAAAGGCTGTATCGTGGGGAAAATCCAGTCGATCCTGCGGCCGGATACGGAATTTATCGCCGCCCATCCGATGGCGGGCAGGGAAGTATGCGGAATTGAAAACAGTTCGGATGAGATCTTCAAAGGCGCGAATTATCTGGTGGTACCTACGGAAAAGAACACCCCGGGCGCGATCGAACTTTGTACAGATTTAGGTGAGAAACTCGGGTTTAAGCGGGTGGCGCAACTTTCGCCCGCCCGGCATGACGAGATGATCGCCTTTTTATCACAGTTGACGCACTGTATCGCGGTTTCCCTGATGTGCTGCAACGATACGCCCGGCATGGAGGCCTATACCGGCGATTCTTTCCGGGATCTTACACGCATCGCGCGCATCAATGACGAGATGTGGAGCGAATTGTTTTTGGATAACAAGCAAGCGCTTCTCGCCCAAATGAAGCGTTTTCAAGCAGAATTTGACAACCTGTATCATAAAATCGAAACCGGCGACCGGGAAGGCATCCGTGAGATGATGCGTTGCTCTACCGAGCGGCGGAAGCGGTTCGATAAAATCGGATAGGAGCACGGCTATGAACTTGGATTTTAAACGAAAACTGCCCATCCCGCAGCAAATCAAAAAACATTACCCGATCACGGCGGAAATGAACAAGAAAAAGCAGGAACGGGCGGAAGAACTGCGTAAAATTTTTATGGGCGAATCGGATAAATTTATTCTGATCATCGGGCCTTGTTCAGCCGACAGCCGCGAGCCGGTCTTAGAATATATTTCCCGCTTATGCCGCGTTCAAGAGCAGGTAAAAGAAAAACTGTTTTTGATCCCCCGGATCTACACCAACAAGCCCCGCACCACAGGGGACGGATATAAGGGGATGCTTCACCAACCAAACCCGGATGAAACGCCCGATATGCTGAAAGGGATCGTGGCGATCCGCGATTTGCATATGGAAGCCCTGCGGGATTACGGATTTACCTGCGCGGATGAAATGCTTTACCCTGAAAATCACCGGTATCTTTCCGATTTACTGGCTTATGTGGCGGTGGGGGCGCGTTCGGTGGAAAATCAGCAACACCGATTGACTGCAAGCGGCCTGGATGTGCCGGTGGGCATGAAAAATCCGACCGGCGGCGATCTTTCGATCATGATGAATTCCATCACGGCCGCCCAGCATTCACACACATTTATTTACCGCGGATGGGAAGTGACAAGTCACGGAAATCCGCTTGCGCATGCGATCATGCGGGGGTATGTGGATTATGCGGGAAAATGCGTATCCAATTATCATTATGAAGATTTGCTGAAACTCTTCACCCTGTATTCCGAAAGGGGGCTTTCCAACCCCGCCGCGATTGTGGATACCAATCATGCCAATTCGGGCAAACAGTATTTAGAACAGGTGCGGATCGCCAAAGATGTGATTTACAGCCGCAATCATAACCGGGATATTCGCGGGATGGTGAAAGGGCTGATGATCGAAAGTTATCTGGAAGACGGCGCCCAAAAAATCGGGGAGCATATTTACGGAAAGTCGATCACCGATCCCTGCCTCGGATGGGAAAAAAGTGAAAAATTGATTTTGAATATTGCGGATTCACTGGAATGATCAAAAAACCGCCTTGCTGTTCTTACAAGAGCAGCAAGGCGGTTTTGTTTTTTGCGGATGCCGTTATGATTCGATGAATTGCAAAAGATCCCGAAGCATTTCTTCCCGGCAACGATCGTTATGGATCTCATGGCGGCAGCCGTCATATAGTTTGAGCGTCACGGCGGTATGCCCGGCGGCGCGTAATTTGCGGTATACGGTTTCCACGCCTTTGCCATAATCCCCAACGGGATCGTCACGCCCGGAAATCAGCAGGATCGGCAAATCTTTGCGGAAAGAATCCGCCCATTTTGCACGATTGCTTCGGGCGTTGAGTTTTACAAGATCGTGCATGCCCGAAACCGTGAACAGATAATGACAAAACGGATCGGCTATATACCGATTGATCACGGCACGGTCATTTGTAAGCCACTCATAATCGGTGTTGCCTTCAAAATGCTTATTGTATGCACCGAATGCTAATTGATTGATCAGGGTGGAGCGGTGCTTTTCCCCTTTGAACAAGCGCACCAGATCCGCGGCAAGAAGCCCTGCCGGAGAAGCGGGATTCGGGCCGCCTGTGCCGCAAATGATCAGTTTTTCAATGCGGTCGCCAAGGGTTTCCGCCGCTAACCGCACAATGAAGGAACCCATCGAATGCCCCATCAAAAAGACGGGCTTTCCGGGGTATTGCTGTGTCACGGCGCGCTCGAAAACCTCTACATCGTTTACTAAAATCTTCCATCCGTCCCGATGGGCGATAAAACCCAGTTCTTCCGGCCCGCAAGCGGTTTTGCCATGTCCTAAATGATCATATCCGCAACAGAGGTATCCCTCGTTTGCCAGGGCGGAAAACAGTGCATCATATCGCCCGATGTATTCGCACATGCCGTGTACCAGGTGAAAAATGCCTTTGATTTCGCCTTCCGGTATCACCAAAACGCCTTTTAAGGTGTGAATCCGATCACTGCTTAAAACATCGAAAGATTGTATTTGAACAGACATAGAATGCCTCCCGTTTATTCGGTAAAAGCGGAGGCACTGCGCACCGCCCGCTTCCAACCGGCGTTATATTTTGCGGCGTCTTCCCGGCTGATTTGCGGGAAAAACACGGTATGACTTTCGTCAAGGGCTTTGATTTCTTCCTCGCTTTTCCAAAAACCGCAGGCAAGCCCCGCCAAATAAGCCGCACCCGCGGCAGTGGCTTCGATTCCGGCCGGACGAATGACATCGATCCCCGAAATATCGGCTTGGAACTGCATCAGGAATTGGTTGGCGGCGGCACCGCCGTCTACCCGCATGGAAGAAATGGCAAGCCCGGTATCGGATTGCATGGCGTTGATCAGATCATTGGTTTGATAAGCGATGGATTCAAGCGCGGCGCGGATGATGTGGTATTTGTTGCTTCCGCGGGTCAAACCGCAGATCGTCCCGCGGGCGTACATATCCCAATAGGGGGCGCCAAGCCCCGCGAAAGCGGGTACAATGTATACGCCGCCGCTGTCTTTCACTTTTAAGGCGGATTTTTCACTGTCCGCCGCTTTGGTGATCAGTTTCATTTCGTCGCGCAGCCACTGTACCACCGCGCCGCCTACAAACACACTGCCTTCCAACGCATACTGCACTTTGCCGGGATCGCAGGAGGCGGCGATCGTCGTTAATAATCCGTTTTCACTGGTATAGGCGGTGCTGCCTGTGTTCATCAGTAAAAAGCAGCCGGTGCCGTAGGTGTTTTTGATGTCGCCTTCGGCAAAACAGGTTTGCCCGTAAAGCGCGGCTTGCTGATCTCCGGCGATCCCGCCCACGGGTACCGTGGCGCCCAATAAAGAAACTTCGCCGTAAATTTCGCAGCTGGATCGCACCTGTGGCAACATCGAGGAGGGGATCCCGAGCAAGGCAAGCAAGTCTTCATCCCAACACAGGGAATGGATATTGTACAGCATGGTGCGGGAAGCGTTGGTGCGGTCGGTCACATGAATACTGCCGCCGGATAATTTCCAGATCAGCCAGGTGTCTACCGTGCCGAATAGGAGTTCGCCCCGCTCGGCCTTTTCGCGTGCGCCCGGCACATTGTCAAGAATCCATTTGATTTTGGTGGCGCTGAAATACGCGTCGATCCGAAGCCCGGTTTTTTGCCGGATCATTTCTTCCGCATGGTTTGCTTTTAATTGCTCGCACAGGTCTGCTGTGCGGCGGCATTGCCATACAATGGCGTTATATACGGGCTCGCCGGTCGCCTTGTCCCATACAATGGCGGTTTCGCGTTGATTGGTCACCCCGATCGCCGCGATCTCTTCCGGGCGGGCGTTGACTCGCAAAAGCGCCTCGGTAATGGCAGAGTATTGCGCGGAAAACAGTTCGAGCGGATCATGCTCCACCCAACCGGGTTGGGGATAAATCTGTGTAAACTCATGCTGGGCGGAGGAAACGATCTTGCCGGCATGATCGAACAAAACCGCGCGTGCGCTGGTGGTTCCTTCATCCAGAGAAAGTATGTATTTCTTCATAATGCACCGCCTATTCGGATTTGATGATAACACGGGGAACGCGGGGCGAGATCCCGCAAACGATTTCATAATTGATCGTACCGCAAAGAGCGGCCATTTCTTCTACGGGCAGTTCTTTCCCGAACAGGATCACTTCATCACCCTGCCGCACTTGCCCGATTTCGGAAACATCCACCGTCATCTGATCCATGCAGATGCGGCCGATGATGGGCGCGCGTTTGCCGTGCAGCAGCACCTGCCCCCGATTGGAAAGCAGGCGCGGCACCCCGTCGGCATAGCCGGCGGTTACGGTGGCGATGGTCATATCCCGCTTTGCGGTGAAGGTTCTGCCGTAACTGACCGTGTCGCCCTGATGGATGGTTTTTACCATGGATACTACGGATTTTACCGTCATCACCGGGATCAGATCCGCGTTCAGCGGCAAGCCCGGAGCCGGCGTCAACCCATACAACACGATCCCGGGGCGACAGAAGTCAAAATGTTTTTGCCGATCAAGAAACAGCGCCGCCGAATTGCAACAATGGCATACGGCCGGCGGAAGCCCGGCGGCTTTGAAATGTTCGACCGCGGCAAAGAAACGGTCATACTGTTCGTCGGTAAATCCGTCATCTTCTTCCGGGGTGCGATCTGCCACGGAAAAATGGGTGAAAAGCCCTTTAAAAACAAACCCGGGAAGCCGCGCCGCGGTGATCGCGTCGGTAATGCCGTCTAACGACGCGCGCCGGCAATCGAAGCCGATCCGGCTCATCCCCGTATCCAGTTTGATATGAATATTCAGGCGGATCCCGTCCTGCACGGCGCGCTCGGAAAGGGCGGCGGCATATTCGGGGGAATAAACGCTTTGGGTAATGTCATTCAGGTATAATTGGGAGGCGCAGGCGGGCGGGGTGTAGCCTAAAATCAAAATCGGCCGTGTGATGCCGCATCCGCGCAGGGTGATCGCCTCTTCCAAATTGGAAACCGCAAAGGCTTCCGCGCCGCATTCTTCCAATACCGGGGCAATGTGGCAAGCGGAATGCCCGTACGCATTTGCTTTGACGACCGCCATCAACGCCGTGCCGCCGGCGGCACGCTTGATTTCTTTGAAATTATGTACCAGGGCGTCTAAATCAATTTCCGCCCATGTTCTGTGCAACAAATCCATACTGTCAATCCTTTCCTAACCGGCGGTGCATCATGCCCGCAAAGGGAACTGCCGCGGAACTGAGAAGAAACCACAAGCCGGAATATAACGGGCAGATCTGCCCGATGATATGAAAAGGCATTTTGCTGTAATCCCAAATGCCTTTCTTTAAAATGATATTAAAAATCACACCGAATATGAATTCGACCGATGTGATCAGCGCGCACCCAAGCAGGCTTTTTACGAATAGCCCCGCCTGGCGGAATCGGTTGCCCAACCAGCCGAAAGCCGTGAAGCAAATGCCGCCCGCAGTCAGCATAGACCAATGGGTACGCCCGCGCCATGCCAGTTCCAAAAGCCCGTATCCGCACGCCCCGATCGAAAACATTACCATTTTTCTTTTCATGCCCTTCACCGCTATTAGTATGCGGGAAAGACCGGGCAATTATTCTCTTCAGCGTTTGCGGTTGGAAATAGCGATCAGGCGGATCAGTTGCGCCAGTGAAACCAGCAACGCGGCAACATAGGTCATCGCGGCGGCGGAAAGCACTTTTTTAGCGCCACGGATATCCGCTTCGTCGGATAAAATGCGATCCGCCCGGATGGCGGAAATCGCCCGGCGGGAGGCGTCAAACTCAATCGGCAGGGTTAAAAGTTGAAAAAGCAGCGCCAGGCAAAAGAAGATAACGCCTAACTTCATCAGAAAAGCAAATTGAAAAATCAACCCGATCACCAAAAGCGGCATAGAGAGTTGTGAACCGAGATTGCAAATCGGTAAAATCACCGCGCGCAGATGAATCGGGCGGTACTCTCTGGCATACTGTACGGCGTGTCCCGCTTCATGCGCCGCCACGCCGACCGCCGAAATGGTGCGGGAATCGTACACCGTGTCCGATAAGCGGATCACATTGGTTTTCGGATCGTAATGATCGGTCAGATTGCCGGAAACCCGCTCAATGCGCACATCGGTCACGCCGTTGGCGATCAACACCCGGTGCGCCGCTTCTGCCCCGCTTAAAGAGGCGGAGCGCCCGCTATACTTGGCAAAAGTGGATTTTACTTTAAATTGCGACCATACCGCGATCAAAATCGCCGGAACGACCAGATATAGATACAGTGAGTCAAATCCATAATAAAAGAATTGGTTCACGCGATCACCCCATTACGCTTATGGTATAGAATTAAACATTGAAACGGAAAAGAACAATGTCGCCGTCCTTCATCACATAGTCTTTTCCTTCGCTTCTCACAAGCCCTTTTTCTTTGGCTGTGACCATACTGCCGCCGCAGACATCCATAAATTCGTCAAACCCGATGACTTCCGCGCGAATGAAGCCCCGTTCGAAATCCGAGTGTATTTTGCCGGCCGCCTGGGGGGCTTTGGTGCCTTCCCGGATCGTCCATGCACGCACTTCGGGTTTTCCCGCGGTCAGATAGGAGATCAGACCTAATAAGTGATAGCATTTTTGGATCATGCGGTCAAGCCCCGAGCGCTCCAATCCCAAATCTTCCAAAAACAGGGCCTTTTCTTCATCGCTTAAAGAAGAAATTTCTTCTTCCAGTGCCGCGCAAATCGGTAAGATTTCGGCTTTTTCTTTTTCAGCTAAAGCCTTTACGGCAAGGTAATTTCGGTTGGAATCTATGCCGTTTCTGAAATCATCTTCGCTCATATTGCAGGCATAGATCACCGGCTTTGCGGAAAGCAGGGCGGTAGTATCCAAAATTTCCTGCTCACTTTCGTCCAGCAGTTCGATGGAGCGGGCGGGCAGACCGCTTTCCAAATGCGCGATCAGTCGTTTTAAAAAGTCCGCTTCCCCTTGTAATTTTTTATCGCCTTTCAATGCCTTCAAAGTGCGGTCCAAGCGGCGCTGCGCCATTTCTATATCGGAAAAAATCAATTCCAGATTGATGGTTTCTATATCCCGCAGGGGATCGACCGAGCCTTCCACATGAATAATGTCATCGCTTTCAAAACAACGCACAACATGCACAATGGCGTCCACTTCCCGAATATGAGAAAGGAACTTATTGCCAAGCCCTTCTCCTTTGGAAGCGCCCTTCACAAGCCCGGCAATATCGACAAATTCGATCACGGCGGGAGTGAATTTGTCCGGCTTGTAAATCGCGGCCAGTTTTTCCAGCCGTTCATCCGGCACACTGACCATCCCGACATTCGGTTCAATGGTGCAGAAGGGGTAATTGGCGGATTGCGCGCCGGCGTTGGTGATTGCGTTGAACAAGGTCGATTTCCCGACATTGGGAAGACCTACCATTCCTAGTTTCATAATTCTTCATATCTCCTTTAAAATCCTTTATTTATAGGGGTTATCGGTGTCGTGAAATTGTGAACTTCACCATTTCTTCACCATTTTTTAAGCAGTCGAAAGGCTTTCAAACTGTCGAACTGCATTTAACAAGGAATCTTCCGTTACATGAACGTAACGATCCATAGTTGTTTTTATGCTACCGTGACCAAGTAATTTTTGTAATACTTTTGGTTGCATTCCGCTTTCAATAGCTCTTGTAGCGTATGTATGTCTCAAAGCATGCATACAAAAGCGTTTGATTTTTGCTTCATCGCATAACTTGTAAAGATGGGTGTCATAAGAACTGTTCTTTGCAGGTTCTCCCGTTCTCCAATTGATGAAAACAAGGTCTCGCATAACTAATGTTGATTTTTGGCCTGTATGTCTATCCATATAATCCAACGTTTGAGACAAAGTTTCTGATTCCTTTCGGAATTTTCTGTTTTGATATAATTCCAAAAGAATATCATATGCTTTGTTTGTTAATGGAATAGTGCGGTAGCTATGTTGAGTTTTTGGTGGACCTGCACGCCAATAGCCTTGTTTGTGTCTGTATTCCAAGGTTTTATTTACTGTGAGAGTTCGTTTTTCAAAATCAATTGTATCCCAGGTTAATCCAATTAGTTCTCCAGTTCGAAGTCCAGTTTCAAGAAGCAAAGCGTATTGTTTATAATTATGTGAACGTTTTGCAGCTTCTAAAAATTTTTTCTGTTCTTCTATGGTAAGGAACTTTATATCGTTTGGAGCACGAACTGGTTTGGTGTAACGTACTCCGTCCATAGGATGCTTTATTATTAAATCATTCATCAAAGCAGACTTAAACATTGTGCCCATACAGATAAAACATTGTCGTATTGTAGAACCAGCATATCCGTCATTCATCTTATTTAAAACCATTTTGCAATGCAAGGGTTTAACATCGGATAATAACATACGTCCTACAACAGGTTTTACATTAATGGTATATCTTTCCCTGTAGTTTCGTAGAGTGTTAGGAGCAAGGTCTCCAACTATATTATCAATCCAATAGTTAAACCAATCATCAACAGTCATATCAGAAGGTGCAAATACATTGTCGTGCTTATCTACATATTTTGCTTCTTCTAACCAATTGCGGGCTTCTGGTAAAGTGGGGAACAGTTTTTCTTGTCGTTTACCATACTTATTTACAAATCTTGCGGAATAGAATCCATCCTTTCTTTGGCAGATACCTTTGCCACATTCTTTGCCTTTTAGGTTTTTACCCATTATATTGAACTCCTTTCCACACTAAGAAAAGAGCCAATGCAACTATTATAGTATAACTCATTGACTCAATATTTTCAATAAAAAATCTAAAATTATATAGTATAATATTAAATAATCAAATTGTTGCTTATAAAATCCTCAAACTCCTTACGTTTGACTAACTTTTTTGTTCCTACAAACAGAACAAACGGACAATTTGGGGCTCGTAATAAAGCATCAATTTTGTTTATACCGATATTACTGTACTCGGCGGCTTCTTTAATTGTTAATGTCAGCTTTTCGTTTATGGGTATTTGTTTTGAATTTTCAGGCATTTTTTATCTCCTTTATAATTTTTTGAATAGGAAGAAACAATATAAAGACAAATTTATGATAAGAAAAAGGTTTTTATAGAATAATATATCCAAATACAGACCATTTCCTGCATTTTGCGTATTTTCAGGTAGTGCTGTGCACGGTTTGATTTGCAGGCATGCTCAATCTTCATCGCATACTATCTGCAAAACCTGTATAACTTCTGTAAAAGGATTCAATTTTCAAGGTTCAAAATAACGGTATTTGCGTCCGTTGTAAAATTAAATACGGATAAAATGATATTTCTTCTTCACAATAATGAAAATTTTTCTTAAACCATATATTGTTTTAAAATCAAAATAACGCTTGACAACCACAACATATTGTGGTAATATAGCTTTGTAATTGATTTTTGTGCATGCCCTTGAGGGGCAATCGTAATACTTTTTGTATTACATCGCACACACACGTTGAGTTTGTAATTGAGTGCTGACAGAATAATTCTGCCCTTTTAAAGGTAAGAATAAATGTCAGCACTTTTTATATAGATATTAACGCCTTCGGGCAGAAAGGAGAAAGAAGACCAAGATTATTGTTATCTTTAAGGTAACGGACACGGGGAGGTAAAGCAAGTTAATGCTTTGTTTCTAAAACAATCATAAAAACAGAAGAAATACTGCTGATAATGTTTCAGCTTTTTGAGGAATCGTATGTGTTTTAAGAGAAATACAACGATTCCTCTTTTTTTGTTTTTATGGCCATTTTTTAAATGAAAGGAAGAAATTTATGAGAAGATTTCAAAAACTGAAAAGCTCGGCAGTTACACTATTGATTGCAGTTTTAGCAATCACTTGTTTTACGAGAGGTGTTTTACAATTGTCTCTTTATATTGCGGCATTTGTGGCATGGGGTATATATGCCTTCATATCATTTGTTGTGCCGATAATAAAGAGACACAACTATCGCCGTGAGGTAAAACGGATTGTGAACGAAAAGCCATGTAAAGATGCAAATGATGATAATTATGAAAGATTAAGTTACTTGTTGCTTTGTCATGTCAATCACAGAATTACCGGTTATATTCAAAGTACATATCCCGATGCAACATGGGCTTGGCGAACGGATAAACCTGCATATATTATGGCAAACGGTGGTACTGGCAGAATAGAGCTTTTCGGTGTTAAGGAATATAATTTTGCTGACATATCTTTTGATAATGATGCAAATATTGATTGTTCCTTGCTTAAAATTGTAAGTCTTAAACAGGCGGCGCAAACCGAATGTAAGGATGCATCTGCCGATGTTACAAAATCGGAAATTGACCCGCAAGTATGGTTTGAAAAAAGCGGTCGTGTAATCCTTAAAAACCTTATTGCAGAATTAGGCTCAAGAGGACACAATACACTTACTATACGAGATGATGGAAGCTGTGTTGTGAAACAGGGTGAAAAGGAAATTGAGGTATCTCATCTTGAGGCGTTTCCTGAAAGAGTGTATCATCCCAAGCTTATTAAGGTTTTTGCAGGAGCAGGTATTGCCGCAAAAACTGTGGATGCGGGATTGGCTGTTAATTGGTAGGTGATGCCTTATGAAAAAAGGAATTTCCATCAATGAATTAGCGGCTGAAATTTCCCGACAAAAGGATGCTATGGCAGATTATGTGATTGCTCCGTCAAGGCTTTTAATGGACACTTTGACAGATACACCGAAGTTAAGGGTGCTCGATGAAGAAGGCAACGACCGTATAAATCCTTTGGACATTGGTGTATATGCGCATAGACAGATAGCGGGTTATCTTAACATACCGCAAGCATATTACGATCTGATGTTGGATAAAAACCCTGACCTTTTAGGTATAAATGTCAATGACTGGTTGTATCGCACCGAAGATAGGCGACTGCTTCGAACACTTGACGGTGAAGCTCGTGCTTTTTTAAGTGACAGATATAAGCGAATTGATAATTACGATATTGCTCAGGCAACCCTACCAGCTATCTTGGAAATACCGAATGTGGAATTTGTGAGCTGTAATTTAACGCCCGGCAAAATGTATATTAAGGCAATAAATCCTCGGCTGATGGATGATGTTGTACCCGGTGACACAGTTCAGGCGGGTATTATTATCAGTAACAGTGAGGTTGGCTTAGGTGCAGTAAATATACAACCGCTTATATACCGACTAGTTTGTGAAAACGGTATGGTTATAAATGATGCTGTTACTCGCAAAACCCATCTCGGTCCTACGATTTCTGATGAAAATATATTCTTATATTCAAAAGAAACGGTAGAAGCCGACGATAAAGCCTTTATCCTAAAAATACAAGATACAGTAAGGGCGGCGGTTGATGAAGCAAAATTCCGTACAGTTGTAGGTCAAATGCGCGAAGCGAAAGAAGCGCAGATGAACACCGCAAATGTACCTGAATTTGTAAGGCTTGCAAGCCGCAGTTTTGGTATTACAGAAAATGAAGAAAAAGGTGTATTACAACATCTTATTGAGGGCAAAGATTTATCTTTATACGGTCTTTCTAATGCAGTTACACGGTTTAGTCAGGATGTTGAAAGCTATGACCGTGCCACAGATTTAGAGGGTATCGGTTATAAGATACTTACTATGCCTAAAAAACAATGGAACAGAATAAATTCAATGGCAGCATAATGCTGACCTATTAAAATTTGGAGGAAATAAAAATGACAAACGAAAATACTTTAGCAGTAATGGATAACTTTACTATTCAACCTTTAACAAATGCATCTCCTAATACCGTAATAGATGACCTCGATGATTTTGAGGGAATTATGATGACCTTCCCCCGAATTAAAATACCGGGCGGTGGTTCGACGGTTTTTGAGGTTCCAAGCGATGATCCTCAAAAGCCAAATAATGTTCCTGCTATTGAAGGTATTATCTTGTATAATCATAATACCAATGCTTATTGGGAGGAAGGTTCGGAATATGATATGAATACATCACCTGTTTGTACCTCTGTTGATGGTAAAACGGGTTATGGAGATCCCGGCGGTGCTTGTGCGGAATGTCCGTTCAATCAGTACGGAACTGATACTAACGGCGGAAAAGGTAAGGCTTGTAAGAATATGCGTAGCCTATATATCTTACAAAACAATGCACCGTTGCCTATAAATCTGTTACTGCCGCCTACAAGCTTAAAGGCATTCAATGATTTCACACGAAATGCCTTTATAATGAGGAATCGTAAGCCTTGGGGTTCTCTTGTTCGTATTGAACTTCGTAAAGAGAGTAACGGTTCAAATAACTATGCTGTTGCAACCTTTAAACTTTTGGGTGATTTTACCGGAGAAAAGTTAGCCGAGGTTATTGAGTATGCAAAAGTTGCCCGTGCAGGTATTAATGAAATGTTAAAGCAACGCGCTATAAATGTTGAAGAATTAAAAGAGCCTACTGAAACATTTACTGAAATCGTTGATGATGGAAGTGAACCTAATGGCGACCCATTTAGCGCTGTAGAAGTTTAAAAATGACCGTGCAGTGTTGCACAAAATTATAAAAGAGATGCTGTAGCAATACGGCATCTCTTTTGCTATTTAAGGAGGAAAAATATGCGATGAAACCGTTAACGGGAGAGCAGAAACACTTGGCTGAGCTTAATCATGACCTTGTGTATAAATTTTTAAATAAAAATAATTTGTCTGAAGCGGAATATTATGATGTTGTTGTTTTCGGCTATCTTTGCGCCGCGCAAGAATATTGTGAAAATGCGAAGCTTCAAAAGTTTTCATTTGCAACGGTTGCTTGGAAGATGATGCGTAGAGAATTATCAAATCATATTAAATATCTTGATAGAAAAAAACGTGATTTTCCAACGATTAGTTTATCCGAGATACTTAGTGATTCTGATTCGTTGCATTACGAGGATGTAATAACACTGGAAAATCAGTTAATGGAAGAATTAAGACTGAATTTGTTATTACATACCCTTGCCGCAAAAATAACCAAAAAGCAAATGCGTATCATACGTATGCGTCTTGATGGTTTCAGGATGCACGATATAGCAAGTGCGGAGAAAATGACATTTAAGGATATCAACCGTATGCTTGATGATACCTACCATAAAATAATGGAAATCTTAATTTAGTTGTTTTACGGAGGAATGTTTTATGAAATACGAAATTGTTTTATCAATAGAAATTGATATTGATAAAAACGAGTATCCTGATGTGACCGATAAGGATGTTGTAGAAGGTTTGATTATTCAAGATTCGGATATTGTTGATGGATTTGAATTGACTACAGCAGTCAGGGGTTATGACAATACGAAAGATTATTTTCTTAAAAATGCAAAAATTATAAATAAAAATACAATCTTATAATATGCGTTTTTAAGGGAAGAAAGGAATGCTTTATATGAAAAAAACAGTAGAAATAAGTGGACATATCGTGTTTCCGTTAAAGGAAGGTGTTTCCGCATACATAGCTTGCTCCAAAGGTATAGTACAAACCTCTAAGGTTGTAAGTGTTAAAAATGATACAAAAGAATTTGCACACTTTGAAACTATGAATTCGGAGTATAAGGTAACACTTGAGAAAAGTCCTGTGGAATTGGCTCAGGCATTGCCTAAATGTGCATAAAATTATAATTTAGTAAAGGGCACAGTGAGAACAATCTTGCTGTGCTTTTTAGGTAGGTGATTAAAATGAAAGATTTTATAAAAAATATAGTTCTTAAATTCCGTTTATGGTTTAAGCGGGATAAAAGATGTCCGCATTGTTGTGTTACCTGTAGATTTTTCAATGATTGTATAGAAGAAATGAGGAACGCAAATGAATTTAGCTGATAAATTAGCCAATGTGGATATGACTGAAGATAAGCGTATATCTGCAGAAGACCGCAAATATTGTGAAGCTCATCAAAAGGCGTATGAACTGGCTATTGATAATCTAAAAAATCTTGTTTTCTTTTGGGAATGTACCGAAGCCGAACAAGATGCAATTCTCGGTGATTACGACGCCTATACACGGAAGTACAGTAGTTATATCTCAATAGAAGATTTTTCTATACGCAAGGTTGAAGATAATATTATGCATACTCATGAGAAATTTGTCAGATATTTAGTCAATTATTTTGATAGGACTTATCATATTGAACTCGATGTCGATAAAATCATAAAATTTCTGATTCCTCAAAAACCCGAATACGATTATTCTGACCGTATAAATTATGAAAAAAGGGTTGAAGAATGGGAAAAAGAAATGGAAGAAGTATCTTTGCAATTTGAGGATGTATTAGATCAAATTCTTATACAACTTGATGGAAGAACATTTATTGAGCGAGCTATTGATGAAATTATTGCGAATTGCCGTCAGCATGCTTGGTTAAACGGTGAGCCATATTTTGAAGTTAAAGGTGACACTATTCGTTTTCAAGATTATTTCTGCAGTCATGAGTATTGGATTAGCAGAGATAGATGGACATTTACAAGCAGAATGAAAAGTATCGTACCCGCAATTTATCATTATGAAACGAACTGTATTGGTAATTATCCGCATTTATTCAATAGACTGTTTAATGACTTTAGTTATCCCGAACTCGATTTTGATAATGATAATAAGCTTATGTCTATTAAGTGTTTCAAAAAGGGAAGAGTAGATGTCAAATTCAAAAGCAAAACATATGCTACAGAATTTGCGGATAAATATCTCGGTTGGGTTGCGAACGGAGGTATAACAGAATGAAATATAAAATATATCCCCGTCCACCAAAACAGGAAGAACGTGCAGAATTCAACCGCAAACTTTTAAAGCTCATAGACAACAAAGAAACTGAAAAATATAAGATTTCAAGAGATGATGTCTATAACGCCTATACGGGTGATGGAGGTTTGCATGGACTTAAGCGTGAGAACTATGACAATTATCATTCCTACAGTAAAGAAAAAAAGGAAATTGAAAACGGTCAGGTATTTACACCGCCTAAGCTTGCAAAATTGATAGTTGACTGTGTAAGTCCGGCGAAGGATGAAACCGTCGCAGACCTTACTTGCGGCGCAGGTGCATTCTTTAATTTTTTGCCAAATGAGAAAAACATATACGGTTGTGAAATTGATATTAAGGCTTATAAAGTTGTAAAATTCTTATATCCCGATGCAAACATAGAGAATAAAGATATACGCTCATATAAGCCGATGCTTCGTTTTGATTATGTTATTGGCAATCCGCCTTTTAATCTTAAATGGTGGGTTGATAATGATGAAGAAATGAAGTCGCAACTGTATTTTTGCAAAAAAGCAGCAACGCTTTTAAAACCTAAAGGAATAATGGCGATAATTGTACCTGCATCCTTTTTAGCAGATGATTTTGCCAATGGTTCAGATATTGCTTTAATGGAAGAAAATTTTAATTTTTTAGGGCAAATATCTTTACCTACTGATTCTTTTACGGCGATGGGTGTAGAAGCTTTTGATACCAAATTACAGTTTTGGCAGAAAAAATCCGAATCCGATACCCAGGCAATGCCTTATAAAAAAGATATGGCATTTACCGTTCTTAAAAGTAGTAATTATGATGAAATTGCTGTTTGGGTTGGAGAAAATCTTTTATCCAAAGCCAAGGCAGATTTAAAGCAAAATAAGTACGGAATTTTAAGAGAAATTGCAAAGGAAGGTACGTTATCTTCAGATTTTGAATACAAGGTTAAAAGTATGCTTTATCAGATAAAGTGCCATCCAAAACTTTCGGAGCATTACAACAAATGCAGTGAATATCTTTACCGTTTTGCACATCAAACTCAGCCTCCCGATATGGACTATAAGGAATGGTGTAAGCACAAAATAACAGAGAATAAGGTTATAGCATACCTTAAAAATGTTATTTCAAAGCAAAATGCACCTATCCCACAAGACAAAATTGCACTCGTTAAGCAGAAATACAATTTTGTTTATAAGGGTTATAGTTCAAAATCAAAAGCGGGCTTAACTGAAGAACAGAAAAAGCCGGTGCCGATTTACGATATTGTTTCAGGTGCTTGTTTTGATGAATTCCCCAGATATGAAAAATTTATCCGTAAAAAGCAAAATGAATATGCCAGAGAAAATGCTCAATTTGAAGATATGACCGAGGATGCTGAAATTAAGAATTGGCTTGATAATTTTACTTTATGGGATTCTGAAAATGAAGAGGATATTTATCTTAATCCTATCCAAAAGCACGACCTTAATTTAATGCTGCAAAAGCGTTACGGACTTCTTCAATGGGAGCAAGGTTCAGGTAAAACTCTTGCGGGTATTGCTGTAGGTAAATACCGTATGGAAAAACAGAATATTCATCATACATGGGTAATTTCTTCTGCTATTTCTATCAGAAATAACTGGGACGTTGTTTTGGAAAATTATGGACTATCTTATGTTTTTGTAGAGAAGCTTACTGATTTACAGCGTATTAAAAATGGTGATTTTGTAATTATCACGCTTAATATGCTTAACAAATACCGTAAGCAAATAAAACGGTGGGTTCGTATTCATAACCAGAAAATACAGCTTGTTTTTGATGAAAGCGATGAGATGTCTAATCCTAATACTGCAACTGCAAAGAGCGTACTTGATTGCTTTAGAAGATGCAAATCAAAACTACTTACAACGGGTACGAGTACAAGAAATAATATAGTTGAATTTGCACCCCAATTGGAGCTTATGTATAACAATTCGGCTAATATGATTTCTTGGTGCGAAAATACATACTCATACGATTATGACCTTGGTGAAGCTTATCTTTGTAATGACGATAATGTTTATTACGGAAAGCCTATTCCTGCATACTCAAAAGGATATAACCTGTTTAAAGCATCTCACTTGCCCGGCAAAGCTACAGTATTCGGTGTAGAAAAAATGACACAGGATATTTACAATGCTGCCGTGCTTGATGAAATACTTGGTAAAACAGTTATAACCCGTACTTTTGAGGAAATTGTCGGCAAGGAGATTCGCAGAATACATCAAATACCTGTAGCAATGTCTGATGCGGAAAGAGAAGTTTATGAGATTGCTATGAAAGAATTTTATAAGCTTCGTGACCGTTATTATGCAAGTACGGGCAATGGACGCAAGGATGGAATGCTTATCCTTATGCAGCAGATAAATATGCTTCTTAAGATAAGCGCTGCTCCTAATACGCTTAGTGAATATACAGGTGGTCTTCCTACTAAGATTTCTAAAATCATAGATATGGTAGGGGAGAGTCCTGATGAAACGGTGGCTATAGGTGTTCGCCATCTTGACGTTCTTGCTGTATACAAGGAAGCGTTAGAAAGCGCTTACCCTGACAGACAGATATTTGTTGTGAGCGGAAAAATGTCTTTTGCAAATCGTAAAAAGCTTCGTAAAACACTCAAAGAAAGCAAAAACGGTATATTGCTTTGCACTCAGCAGAGTCTGCCGTCAAGTGTAAACTTTGAGTATGTGAATAAGATTTTTCTGCCCGAACTTCATTACAACAATGCAAGAATGAGCCAGTTTTATATGCGTTTCATTCGTTATACCTCAACCGATTACAAGGATATATACTTTGTAACCGCAGAGGATAGCATTGAGGCAAATCTGCTTATGATGGTTATGTGCAAGGAAAAGATAAATTTATTTATGAAAGGCAAAAAGATCAACCTCGATGAAATATACGAGAAATTCGGCGTTGACTATGACCTTGTAAATCAAATTATGGTTAAGGATGTAGATGAGAACGGAAAATCGTATGTTCGATGGGGAAGTCAAAAGGTGGCTTAAATCTATGCAGTATTAGTTATGTCATATGGGGGTGCAAATCCTCTTTCACATAGGAAAGGAATAGAAAAATGGTAAGATTTACACAGAGTTTCAGCCATTGGCTGTTTGAAAATCATAAAGATATATATGCACTTGTTCTATTAGGACATACCGAGCTTGTTACGGAAGAAATGTGGAATAAATATATAGAGTGGTGCAATACAGATGATGGCAAGCAATATCTAAAGGGCGGCAGTAAATATGACCCCGATTTTGATGAAAGGAAAAGATTATGAAAAAAGAATATTATCCCTCTTTGAAATTAGAGTTAGGTAAGGTTTCGTATTACCTGCAAAAAATAATATCCGAAATACTCAATAGAAATATTGTCTGTGCAGCTAAGGTTGAAAGCAATGATTTTTGGGGTGTTTGTATTGTTAATACCAGGTTATCTTTATCTGATTTGAAGTTGTTGTTATCCTTTGTGAATGCGGATGACAGGACAGTAGAGGAAACGATGCCTGAAGATGCCAAAAGCACTCATTCTTTAGGTATGCTATTATCCTCAAAGCTTCTTCAAAAAGCGTTAAATGCTTCTTGGAAAGAGGAATATGTAACCGAAAAAGATCTTTGGCTTATAGATGTAGAATACATAGTTTTAAGCAATACCGAAATAGACTCTAATATTTGCTTCGTTTGTAATCGTGCTGTTGATACAAGAGATTTGTTATCCCAGCAGGATATTAAATCGGGTCTTGAGACAGGCGGTGCAGATTACAACACCTTAGTTAATTTGTGTGAAGAACACCAAAAGAAATACGGAGATCATTTGTTTTGGCGTTATCCTATTTCTGATGGTGAGCACACCGGGGTTTATTTTGTTCTTGTAAAGGAAGGAGTTATGGCGATTCCATATAACAGTGTGGATAACGACTGTTTTGAATGGTTCGTTTTATCTGACATTAAGCTGTGTAGTCATTTGGATATGATTGATTTTATATCCGAATGGGAGGAATATTCCAATAGGCTTGAAAACCAAATGGCATCCTTTAAAGATTTTCTTGGAGGATAAGTAACTAAAATTTCAGCAGGGTTTCAATGCCCTGCTGAAAGAAAGGTTCAGTTATGTGCGTAAAAAGGAATGGTTTATATGGATAAACTTGATGCAGAAAAAATGCTTTGCTTTATAGAAAAATATGAGGCAATTAGTCGTAATAACCTTGCTTTAAATATTAGAAATGCAATGAAAAAAATTACAACAACACATAAATTGCAGGAATATTGGTTAGCGGAACTTTGCGGCACAAAAAGAGATTCTGTATATGCTTGGCTAGGACCGAGTAGGACGCTTAAAGCACCGTTAAAGGTAGTGGTTTTACTTTCTTTGAAATTAAATATACCAATTGATAAATTATTAGAAATCACAGACCAAAGTTCGGACGAATTAAGACATGGAGCTGTTCAAAAAATTTCTAATGCAACAAGGATAATAGAATACCACAATAAATACCCTGAAAAATCTTTTAAAGAAATAGCAGAATATTTGAGAATTTCAGAAAATACGGTGCGAAGACATTTGAAAATATATTCTGAAAGGAAAAATGATATTTTATGAAATCGATTCTTGATGAACTTAAAACCGAATGTCCGTTTTCTGATATTTTGGAAGATAAAGAGTTGGTTGACGGTCATATTGTTTTTAAAAAGAAATTTATGCATATAAGGGCGGATTTTGACGGCTATCGTTGGCAGAACACCATTTGGCCGTATAACAACAGAACCTGCCCCGAAGGCGTAGATGCAAAGGAAATCGACGAGGTTTATTCCCGTCTTGTAAGTTCTAATGGTTTTGAAACCCTAAAAGATATGACAGAGTTTTGTTATCAGCATCCCGAAGCTAAGGTCAACGAACATAGCGATCAGGAATATAACTTTTATTTTGTGGGTAAAACATGCAATTTTTGGATTCGCTTAATTACCCGCCGAGGTGACTATAACATTTACCTTCACGCTTTTGAAAAGGATGTGTAGTTTTGGAAAATAAAATTCGGCATGCTGAAAAAGGTGTTTCTTACTGCAAAAGTATAAAAGATGCCATAAATGGTCTCTGTTCAATGATGGATATTGCTGATGATACTTTTGGAGAAACCGATAGAATCACAGATTATAAAAGTATTTTTAGTAAAGCTGATGCTTGGGAAAAGCAATATGAAAATTATATTAAAAAGGCAGGAAATAGCAAATGATTATAAATAAGCAAGGTGCTAAATATGATGCTGACGGCAAAATTTTTGTTGTTGGTGAGCCGATATATGTAACTGATGATAGTGATTATAAAGGCTTATTCGGTATAGTAACCGAAATCAGAGATGGTAAGGATAAGGAAACAGATAATGATACAGTAGATATTTACTGTACTTTGGACGAACCTGTTTTGCCGTTTGATAAAGAACAATTAGAGGGTCGTTTTTCTCAACTTTATGGAAATAAAATTACTTTAGAAAACATTGCCCTTGATTATGTCATTCTTTCTCCCGATATGTTAACGCCTGTAAAATCAGATGAAGAAAATACAGATAAAATTGAACTGTATATTGTTCAGGAGGAATACTTCGATGATGAATTCGGTGTAAATAATTATTACTTTACCGACTACATATTGGCAAAGCAAAAATTAAATGAAATAGTCGCAGAAGATTTTCGAAACGGTTGTGTAAAGGATTGGCAGGAATATAAGGAATTTAAGTTTGAGAGTGGTAAGGATTACTACGAGGCTTGGATAGACGGACGCCACTGTGAGAAGCATTATACTGCACAGATTTTTCATGAATTCCTTTGTTTATCTAAAGATACTTTTGAAACGATTGGTGAAGCTTATATCAACGAATGCTTGCGAGCTGTGTTTATAGATCGAACGGCGCGATTGGATGGTCTTGATGCTTTAGATGAAGGTGATTATGAAAAGTTGATTAACTCTAACGAATTGCCAAATATAATCAAAGGAAAATTAGTAAACGACAATTCGTTTTTTCAGAAATTTTGTGAAGTTTTCTCAAATGTCAGTTTTGAAATCGTTAAAGAAATAGGTGTAGTTGAAAATGAAAAGAAATAAAACAAAAGGCATTTTAAAAAGCGGTAAAATTTACAGCGCTCAGGCATATCTCGAATTGGTGTTGGGTGAGGCATATATACTCGACCATCAAAAACCGGTGCTTTCTCAAATTGAAAGGCTGTTAATATTCAATCGTAAGCCATATGGCAGTTTTAAACTCGAAGATACGCAAAAAGCTCTTAATCACAAAGGTAATTATGTACTTGTAAATTGCTGTGATTTAACGGAAGATTTAATGCCATACGAAGAATATCGTTGGTTTAGAGTTCCTGAAGGTTTCAGCGAAATTTAAAATAAAACCTGCCAATAAAAGTCAAGAGTAAATTTTGAGCAAAACAATTTTTGTTGGCATAGAAATTTAGGCATGACGAAAAAA
>CACXFE010000213.1 GCA_902766855.1 Oscillospiraceae bacterium
GCATGCTTTTATCCGATGAAAGCCAGTAAGTCATCAAAACTGCCGTGTGGATAAGCGGCAAGATCGGTGTTTTTTCGGTTGATCAAACAATCGGTCAGCAAAAAGACCTGCATCCCAAGCGTGCCGGCGATCATATCTTCTTCCACATCATTGCCGACCATCAGGCATTCGGTGGGATCCAGTGCCAGTCTTTCGACGATTTCACGGTAATATAGCGGATTCGGTTTACAGAAATGCGCGTTTTCATAGGTGGTATACAGCATAAAATCCGACGGCTGTAATCCCGCCCAACGAATGCGGCTTTCGGTTGCCGTGGCCGGAAAGATCGGGTTGGTGGCAAGAACCAACTGAAACCCTTTCGCTTTTAAAACCCCGATTGTTTCGGCGGCGCGGGGAGTGAAGCCGCAGTCTTCTTTCACCTTTTGAAAATCGGTGCGATAATATTCATCGAAAACCGGACGGTCGTTTTTGGCGCGCTCACCGAATAACTCTTGAAAACGGTGCCAAAAGGCTTCTTCGTTGGTGCAGGCGCCATTGTTTTTGACCATGGCCTCGGTACCCGCCCAAACCCCTTTGATCAAGGTGTTAGGTTCATAACCGAGCGGCTGCATTTTAGCAGCCAAATGCTGAAAGTAAGAGTTGGCAAACACCTCTTGATCCATGGGGAGCAGAGTGCCGTCTAAATCAAAGAAAATGGTTTTCAGCATGTCGATCTCCTTACAAGCGCCGAATGATTTCGTTATTTTGCGAAATAAGATGCCCGATTGCGTAAATCAAAAACAGAATAATCAGTGCCAAAAGGATCCCGACAATCAGAACGCAAAGCGCCACAATGGAAAAGATTTTATCTAATTTGACGAGGATCAGCGCCCCCACGACAAAAATCAACAGGACACAAAGTGCCACGATGAAGGAAATGGCTTTGATCACCTTGTCGAGATGCCGTGCCACACCATTGCCGTAATTTTGCGCCGCGTAACGAATGCTTTCTTTTTTCGGAGTAGGGGTTGAGGAAGAGCGAATGTCTTCAAACTCCATGTTGTTTTCAAATTCATCAGCCATAAGGGCGCTCCTTTCTCAGTCAGATCTTTTCTACGCCGATCGTGCAGGGTTCCCCGTTGATATCCCATTCTTTCACAAATCCGGCAGGAACGGCAAGCGTAAGCCGGTCGGCAAGGGTGTCCCCCATGATTTCCTGTTGCTTTGCCGCCGCAACACCGGACACGGTTTCACTGCCGGTCAGCGTGATCGAAATATGGTCGGTTACATTGAAACCGGCTTCTTTGCGCATGGTTTGGATCTTGCTGATCAGTTCCCGCACAAATCCCTCTTCGATCAGTTCAGGCGTCAACGCCGTATCGATCGAAACGGTGATGCCCCGGTCACTTACGGTGTAAAATCCTTCTTTTTGCTTAGTATCGATCAATAAATCTTCGGTTTCCAGCGTTACTTCCCCCGAAGGAAGCGAGAGTTTCAGCACGCCGTCCCGGTCAAGCGCGGCTTTGGCGGCGGTGCCGTCAATTTCTCCGAGCGCGGTGCGGATTTCATTCAGTTGTTTCCCGAATTTCGGCCCCACCGTTTTTAATTGGGGCTTGAATGCGTAACTGACAAAACCCTCCGCATCATCGGTAAAGAGGACTTGTTTGATATTCAATTCTTCTTTGATAATATCGGTATAAAAAGCATCGAGTTTTTGATCCGATTTTACATACATCACGGAAAGCGGCTGGCGGTTTTTCAGGGCGGCACCGTTTCTCGCGGCACGGCCAAGCACAACAATTTCCAGCACTTCTTCCATATCGGATTCCAGTTTTTTGTCGATCCGGGATTCATCCACGGCCGGGAAATCACACAAATGAACGCTTTCGGGCGCGGAAGGATCCACGCTGCGCACAAGGTTTTGATAGATGTTTTCGGTCATGAACGGAATCATCGGCGCGGCCGCTTTTGCCACAGTGACCAATGCGGTATAAAGCGTCATATACGCAGCAATCTTGTCGGCCGGCAACCCTTGTACCCAATAACGCTCTCTGCCGCGGCGAACATACCAGTTGCTTAATTCATCCACAAAATCCTGCAACACGCGCGCCGCTTCGGGGATGCGATAATGGTCAAGGTTGTCATCCACCGCCGCAACCATGGAATTGACCTTGGAAAGCAGCCATTTATCCATGACGGACAGTTCGCAATCCGCCAAGGAATACTTGGTGGGATCAAATTCATCAATATTGGCATACAGCACATAGAACGCATAGGTATTCCACAAAGTGCCCATAAATTTGCGTTGCCCTTCGGTTACCGCCTTGTCGTGGAAGCGATTGGGAAGCCACGGTGCGGAATTGGTATAAAAATACCAACGAATGGCGTCCGCCCCGAATTTTTCAAGCGCCTCGAACGGGTCTACGGCGTTGCCTTTGGATTTACTCATCTTTTGCCCGTTTTCATCCTGCACATGGCCGAGTACAATCACATTTTTATAGGGCGCTTTGTTAAAGATCAAGGTGGAGATCGCAAGAAGCGAGTAGAACCATCCTCTGGTTTGATCCACAGCCTCCGAAATAAAGTCGGCCGGGAATTGCGCCTCAAACAGTTCTTTGTTTTCAAATGGATAATGGTGTTGTGCAAAGGGCATCGAGCCGGAATCAAACCAGCAGTCGATCACTTCGGGAACACGGTGCATCGGTTTGCCGCATTTCGGGCAAGGGAAGGTTACCGCGTCGATATACGGGCGGTGCAGTTCGATTTCTTCCGGGCAGTTGTCTGAAAGTTCTTTAAGTTCCGCAATACTGCCGATCGAGTGCATTTCCCCGCATTCGCACTGCCAAATGTTCAGCGGCGTCCCCCAATAACGGTTGCGGGAAATGCCCCAATCCTGCACATTTTGCAGCCAGTCGCCGAAACGGCCTTTGCCGATGCTTTCGGGGATCCAGTTGATGGTGTTGTTATTGCGGATCAGATCGTCGCGTACATCGGTCATTTTAATAAACCATGATTCGCGCGCATAATAAATCAGCGGGGTGTCACAGCGCCAGCAGAAGGGGTAATCATGTTCGAATTTCGGCGCGTCAAATAACAAACCGCGGTTGGCGAGATCCTGCAAAACCAACGGATCGGCATCTTTTACAAATTTTCCGGCAAAGGGGGTTTCTTCCGTCATATTTCCCTTGCTGTCTACCAACTGCACAAAAGGCAGATCGTACCGGCGGCCAACGCGCGCGTCATCTTCACCGAAAGCCGGGGCGCAATGCACGATGCCCGTACCGTCGGTCATGGTGACATATCCGTCGCACATGACGAAGTGGGCTTTTTTATGCTGCTTTTCGCAAATCGGTTTGACGCAGTCAAACAACGGCTCGTATTCTTTGTATTCCAGATCTTTGCCGGTGAATTCCGCTTCGATTTGGTATGCGGGAGCGGTTTCATCCGCAAGGCGGCCGAGAACTTTGTCGAGCAGCGGTTTCGCCATATAATAGGTCATGCCGTCATTGGCTTTTACACGGCAGTAGGTTTCATCGGGATTGACGCAGAGCGCCACATTTGAAGGCAAAGTCCAGGGGGTGGTCGTCCATGCGAGGAAATACGCGTCTTCCCCCGTGATTTTAAAGCGAACCACGGCGCTGCGCTCTTTCACGGCTTTATAGCCTTGCGCCACTTCGTGCGAGGAGAGCGGCGTGCCGCAACGCGGGCAGTAAGGCACGATTTTAAACCCTTTATAGAGCAAGCCTTTTTCGTAAATCTTTTTCAGCGCCCACCATTCGGATTCGATAAAATCGTTATGATAAGTAACATAGGGGTTTTCCATATCCGCCCAAAATCCGACGGTTTTGGAGAAATCCTCCCACATTCCCTTGTATTTCCAAACGCTTTCTTTGCAATGATCGATAAACGGTTCCAACCCGTATTCTTCGATCTGTTCTTTCCCGTCCAGCCCTAACAGTTTTTCAACTTCCAGTTCTACCGGCAAGCCGTGCGTGTCCCAACCGGCTTTGCGCGGCACCATAGCACCTTTCATTGTGCGGTACCGCGGGATCATATCTTTGATCACGCGGGTCAATACATGGCCGATATGGGGTTTGCCGTTTGCGGTGGGCGGCCCGTCATAAAACACATAAGGTTTGCCCTTCGCGCGGGAATCAATGCTTTTTTCAAAGATTTTTTCCTCATCCCAGAATTTCTTGATCTTTTTTTCTTCTTCCACAAAATTGAGATTCGGGGAAATGCTTTTATACACCGTTGTTTGCTCCTTTTCCGATTGTCGCAAAATAAGGCGGGGCGATCGTACAATCGCCCGTCTTAATCTGTCGAAAAACCTGATTTTTGATTTTGATGCGGTGGTCAGCCGCCGTTTTTGATTCTGCCGACAGGCGCGGCAGAAACTCCTTGCAAGCGAAAACCGCTGTTTCAGCGGTTTTCAAGAGAGAAGGAGTAAGATCGAAGTTTATTCTTTAACCGTGGGGATTTGCTGTTTCAAAGCGGCGCGCGTTTTTCTCACTTCGCCCAAATTCGCGGTCAGCCCTTCGTCCGCCCGGCGCATAATGTCATCCACAAAATCCTGTGCGGCACGGCGCATTTCACGGCTTTTGGCCTGTGAATTGGCGATGATCTCCGCGGCTTTTTGCTGTGCCATTTTCACGATCTCCTCTTGGGCGACCATGGCTTTTGCGCGCTCTTCCGCGCCGCGGATAATTCCGTCGGCTTCTCGTTTGGCATTGGTGATAATGTCGGCACGATCCGCCACAATGCCCTTGGCCTGTTTGATTTCAGCGGGAATGTTCAGGCGAATCTCATCGACTACGGCGCGCAATTTTTCAATATCCACAACGGTTTTTTTGCCGGGGATCTTGATGCCGCTGTCCAAAACCTCGTCAAACTGTTCCAATAATTCGTCAAGTGTCATTTTTTTCATCCTCCGTAAGACCGAAATTTTTCGGGTGTTTATTTTTTGATCCTGTTGATAATGTCCTCCCGGATCACTTCGGGAACAAAACCGGAAATGTCGCCCCCCATGCCGGCAATCTGCTTGACCATGCTGGAACTGACATACATATTTTCCGTGGCCGTGGTCAAGAACAAGGTTTCCACATTGGGATTAAGTTTTTTATTGGTAAGCGCCATCTGAAATTCATACTCAAAGTCAGACATGGCGCGCAAACCCTTAATAATGGCGTTGGCGCCGCGTTTTGCGGCATAGTCGGCAAGCAACCCGTCAAAATGCACGATCTCCACATTGGGCAGATGCGGAATACATTTTTTGATCATGTTCACCCGCTCTTCGGGGGAGAAAGAACAATTTTTCGATTTGTTGGTTGCCACCACCACGATCAGCCGGTCAAACATCCCGGCGGCGCGATTGATAATATCAAGATGCCCGTAAGTCACCGGGTCAAAACTGCCGGGACACAGCGCGATCAGATTACTCATGCGTTTCTCCTTTTCGATATACGGTCACGGCCACTTTCCCATAACGGTAAACGCGGAAAACCGCGAAATTTCCCGCTTGCGCGGGCAAAGCGACCTCTTTCGGGTGTTCACAAACGATCGCCCCGTATTCGCTCATCAAAGGCAGAACGGCGTGCAGCGCCGGCTCCCATAATCCGGCGGCATAAGGGGGATCAAGAAAAACCAGATCAAATTCTTCCCGGCAGGCGGCGGCAAAAGCGGCGTAATCCGACCGCACTGTGCGAGCCGCGCTCTCCATCCCCGCAATGGCGATGTTCTTCCGCACGATTTGAAGGGAGGTTTCCGATTGATCCACAAAAACCGCGCTTTTTGCGCCGCGGCTCAATGCTTCCAGCCCCAACTGCCCGGAGCCTGCAAACAGATCCAGCACGCGCCGGCCTTCCACTTCAAATTGCAAGGCACTGAAAATGCCTTCTTTCACCCGCTCCGGCGTAGGGCGGACATCCCTGCCTTCCGGGGTTATCAAACGCCTTCCGCGTGCGGCGCCGGTTATAATTCGCATGATCATCACCAAACAAAAGAACTGAATTGCCGAGGAAATAGAGAATACCCCTTATAATACTCTTATTATCCCACTAAAAGGCATACTTTGTCAATAGTTTTTTCTAAAATTTAGCGTAATCGGGCAGACGATGCGGGCCGGGCGGCGCTTTTTTCTGCCGGAGATCAGCCAGAATCCGCTTTTTCTGCTTTTGGCGGCGGTTTTTGAGAAAGAGCATCCAACCAAATTCTCCCGCCGGAAGGAGAAAGGAAACCGCGTTTTCCCACGGTACGGTATAGACCACCGCGAAGGGAAGTCCACCGAAAAAGAGAATCGCGCGGTTGATCAAGGCGGCAAGCAGGTCGGCCGGTGCCAGTAAAAGGGAGGAAAGAAAAGAAAGCAGAAAAGAAAGCAAAAGGGCGATCACCGTATAAGAAAGCAACAGCGTGACGGCCGGGGTGATCAACAGATTGGTTATCAATGACACGGTGGAAAAATA
>CACXFE010000214.1 GCA_902766855.1 Oscillospiraceae bacterium
GAATATCTGGTCAGCGATGAGGCAAATGTCCGCAATCTGTTGATCGGGTTGGAACTCTGCCGCCGAAACGGAATGACCGCCACCAAAATCGGGTATCTGCCGGATAGTTTCGGCAATATCGCACAGATGCCGCAGATCCTTAAAAAATGCGGCATAGACACGGTGGTCTTCGGCAGGGGCGTGAGCAACATGGCGGAGGTTATCTGGCAATCGGAGGACGGCAGCCGTGTGGTAGGGGCGCATTTCACCCCGTGGTATAACAACGCCGCCGAACTGCCCACCGAAAAAGAAGCCGCCGCCGCACGGGCGGATAAAATGCTGAGCGCCTTCCGCGGCGCGTCGGCAATCAAGCATTATCTCGGGATGAACGGCAGCGATCACCAACCGATGCAGGAAAATCTGGGCGAGGCGCTCCGGGTGATGAACGAGAACGCCCCCGCGGGCGTGACCTTCCGCCACAGCAACCTGCCGGACTATATGGAAAAGGTGAAGGAAAACACCGCGGCATACCCGGTCATCGCCAACGAAATGGCCGGGCAGGACACGGCGGGCATCAACTTGCTGATCTCCACGGCGAGTTCCCGCGTTTATTTGAAGCAGGAAAACCGCAAAGCGCAGAACATGATCGAGCGCGCGGCGGAGCCGATCAGCACCATGGCGTATATGGCGGGAGCGCCTTACCCAGAAGAGTTTCTTTTCTTCGCATGGAAAAATCTGCTGCAAAACCATCCGCATGATTCGATCTGCGGGTGCAGCGTGGATGAAGTGCACGCCGAAATGATGACGCGCTATCACAAAACCGAGCAAATCGCCTCTTCCATCACCAAAGACGCGATCCGGCAGATGGCGGGCGCCCTTTCGCTCCCCGCTTCCAAAGGCGCGCCGGCGGCGGTTTTCAACACCTCGGCATTTCCGTCTTCGGGGTTTGTCAGCGTAACGGTGGATTTGCCGGACAACGCCGACACCGAGTCCCTTTGCTTAAAAGACGCGAGCGGCCGCGTGGTGGCGCAAAACCCCGAGGTGTTTCCGCACACCTTCCGGTATGACCTGCCGGAAGACGCGTTCCGGCGCGTCAGCACGGTCACCCGGTGCCGCTTCCGCTTCTTTGCGCAAGAAGTGCCGGCAATGGGTTGGCGGGCATACTTCGCCGAAAAAGGGGAAAAACTGCCCGATATGCCTCATTCCGGGCGATCGGCTGAAAACGAGTTTGTTCGGTTGGAGATCGAACGGGACGGCAGCCTCACCGTGACAGACCGGGCAACCGGCGAAACATTCACGGGGTTGAATATTTACGAAGATTGCACCGATACCGGGAACGAATACATCTTTGTAGGGGAAGGCACCCCGATCACGACCGAAGGGGGCGAGGCGGAGATTTCGCTTCGGGAAGTTTCCCCCGATCATGTCACCTTCACCGTGCGGCAAAGCCTTACGCTGCCGGAGAATTTTGACCGGGCAACCGGCGCGGTCACCCCGGAAACGGTTCCTTTCCGCATCAAAACCGAGGTCACGCTGGCGGCGGCAAGCCGCGGGATCTTCATCAAAACCGAAATGGAGAACCGCTCCGGCTGTCACCGCTTGCGGGCGCTCTTCCGCAATCGGATCGTGACCGACCGCGTGTATGCCAACGGGCCGTTTGATGTGCTGGCAAGAAAAATCGAAACCGGGCCGAACTGGAAATGGCCCACGAACGAGCAACGCCTGCAATCGTTTGTCACCTTGCGGGATGACACCCGGATGATGACGGTTGCCACGCGCGGCTTGCATGAATACGAAGTTTTGCGGGACGGCAGCCGCACCCTCTGCCTTAACCTGTTGCGCGCGGTAGACCAGTTGGGCGATTGGGGCGTGTTTCCCACTCCCGACGCGCAGTGTATCGGGCGGAACACGGCGGAATATCAACTGTTTGTAGGCGGCGCCGCCGCGGCGGCGGAGGCGGAGAAAGAGGCCTTCGCTTTCTCGGCGGATGAAATGGTAACGGCTGAGATCCCCGCAACGGGCACCAAGCCGGTTTTCGAAAACAGTCTGTTGGAGGTAGAAGGCGACCGGCTGTGGAGTACCGCTTTTAAAAAGCAGACAAACGGCAAAGGCTGTGTTTTGCGGATCTATAACACTTCGGAAGGAGAAAACGAAGCCACGCTTCGGCTGAACGGGCGCTTCTGCTCGGTCAGAGAGGCGGATCTGGCGGAAAATCCCCTTTCGGAAAACCTCTTTACCGAGGGCGGCACCAAACTCACCTTCCGCCCGAAAGAAATCAAAACCCTGTTGTTGGATTAAGGGGGGCGACCGAATGCTATACAGCAAAGAAGAATGCACCAAGGGCAAAAAACGCCCGCACTTTTCTCTCTGGTTCGGCAACTTTTTCGAGCCGTACTATTCTGATCGTGCGCTGGTAGACGCCGGAATGCGGGAAATCGCGGAAATGGGGTTCAATTCCATTATTCTGGATTCCAAACTGTGGGAGGATTTCACCGCCTTTTTTACAACCGGCGAGGAATCCGATTATGTGGCGATGCAGCGGTACATGGTGGAAAAATGCGCGGAAAACGGCATGGGGATCAACTTTCTGACCCTGTTTTATAACGGCGACAACCTCTATCCCCATATTCGGGACAGCAAGCCCGACCTCCTGCACCCGGTAACCGGGCGGGACGGCAAGCCGATGCGCGGGTATCGCCATTGGGACAGGGAGCAAACCGCCGCCATGATCGAACACACCGTAAATTTGTATGAAAAACTGGCGAAATCGGCGGCGGCCAAGGCGGAAAACGAGCAAGGCGAGCCGAAAATCCCCTGTTATTTTTATCACAGCCCGGTACTGATGCCCTCTTTCGATGAAGACGGAAAGCGGCGGTATCTTGCCTGGTTAAAAAAGAAATACGCGGATGTTACCGCCCTGAACGCGGAGTACGAAAGCGCATATCCCTCCTTTGAAAGCGCCGATCTGCGGGAACTCTGGCCGGAGATGACCGCCGGGGATTACGCGGCGGGCAACACCGCCCGGATGCGGATGCACCGGGACAATATGCTTTTCCGGCAGGACGAACTGGATCGGTTTTACGCGGAACTTACCGCCGGTGTGCGGGAGCGGATCCCGAATATCTTTTTGTATGATTGCCTGTCCCAATGGAAACTGTTTTTGACCGACTGGGTGGAAATCAGCGAGCGCGGGCTTGATTTGTGGCGCTTGGCAAAGCATTTGGATTCCCCTTCCTATTACACGCTTCCCGCCGATTCATACGGCGAGCCGAACGCCTACGCGGTTTCGTTTGAAAACGCGATCCTGCGCAGTGCCGCCGGTGAAAAAGACCCGGTGGCGGGGCTGTTCCTCGGGCGGTATCTGTATAACGATCTTTATGCGTTTGTCACCCCGGGCGAAGCGATCGCCTCCTGCTTCGGCGCCGGTGCGACCGACCTGTTCTTTTACGGGTACAGCGGGCTGGATGACGGCGGCAATTTCGGCAAGTGGGAGAAAAACCGCAAGCAATCGGTTCGCAAAGCACTGGATTGGTTTGCCGAAGTGCGGGAGATCGCGGGCAAGCGCCTGCGGGAAAACAAGGCCGCGATCCTTTTCCCCTATGCTTCGTTTACTTTGGAAAACCGCCGCCTTCATGACGCGGCGTTCCGCATGGGGCGCAACGATCTGCTCGGGTATTATCAGCAATTAGCGGATCTCGGGATCAATGCCGATGTGCTGGATCGCTCGCAAATCACGGCGGAAACCCTTGCGGCGTATCGCCTGATCGTGCTTCCGGCGGACGACTGGTACGACCTGCTGCCCGATCCGGCCATGGAAAAAGCCCTCGTGCAGTATGCGGAACACGGCGGATTGGTGTTGTGCGCGGGTGCTTCCGGGCTTTCGAAAGCCTTCGGCGTAACTGCGGCGGCGCACCCGGCGGATTCGTTTTGTTTTGAAGAAGAAATGACCGAGTTTTCCCCCGCCTTTTATGCGTTTGACGGGGTGGAACCTCTCGGGCGATATTTGGGGGACGGCAAGGCGATCCTCGGCAGCAAGCAGGTGGGGAGCGGCAAGGTGTATTTCACCGGCTTCCATATGGGCACCTGCTATTGCGAGCGGGCGCAAAAACCGGTGCCCGTGGCGTACGGCAGGGCGGCGCAGTACCCCTTGACCGTGACCGCGCGCACGCCGCTTGAAGCCTGGTTAAAAGAAGAAGGGCTTGCGGGCGAGCCATGCCGCGGGATCGAACGGGTGCCGTTCGAGAACGGGGTGCTGCTGATCAATCATACCGCGTATGAGATCGAAGTGACCGAGCCGTTTGAAACGGCGGTTGCCGCCGGCGGCTTTTATGACGGGATGCTGATGGGGCATCATTATGTATTTTTAAAAACAAGATGAAACGGAGAAAAAGATGAGCGAAAAAAGGCACCAAAAACCGCTTGCGTGGATGTTAGCGGTCGTGTTGCTGTTATGTGCGATCCCGCCGCCGCGCTTGTCCGCGGCGGAAGAAAGCCTCCTTTTATCTGACGGTACGGCAGGCTGGCAATATGCCGGCAACAGTGTGATCGATTATACCGCCGCGGGCACCGTGGGAACGGGGTTTTCGGTGGAAGGCGGATACGGCGCGCTGCGAAAACTTTCCTTCTCTATGCCGGAAACCGATCTTTCGGGATATGATACGGTGGAATGGGACATCAAGGCCGGCAACAGCCGCGAAAATCTGTTTGAAAAGATTTGTTCCGCTTATGGCGATTCCCTGTATTTTCGCCTGACCGATGCGTCCGGCGCGGCGTGTTCTTTCGGGAAAAGGGAGATCCGCTTTGTTTATACGGAAAACGGGTGGCTGCACGCGCAGGTTTCCCTGCACGGCATCGGGATCGATGTCACCCGGATCACCGGTCTTGCTTTGGCAACGCTTGAAAGCAACGCGTTTTGCACCGATCTGCCGGCGGCCACCTATGTGCTGGATACCTTCCGGGCGGTGAAACGGCCGATGGGCGAGCCGGTGATCGAGGGGGCGCAGGCGAACAAGCAGGGCGAGATTCGCTTTTTAGCGTCGGTCGATCGGGCCGAGGCAGAGCGGCTGAAAATCTCTGCCGGACGGGTGTTTTACGGGTTTTTAGTCGGCAATGCGGCGGATTTTTCCGAAACGGCGCTGTGGTTCGGGGCGGAAGCCCCCGCGAAAAAGTACGCCTGCCCGCAACTCTTGACCGGGGAAAACGCCGACCGCCTGTATTTCACGGTTACCCTTCCAAAACAGGACATCGCGGAAACCGCGATCATCCGTGCGTATGTGGGGTATTCCGATCAGGGCGGCATGACCGTCCGATACTCGCAGGACGGGTTTCACGGCGGCTATGAGGTTTCGGCGGATCAGATCCTGACCGAAGCCGAAAGCAGGGAGGTTTTGAAAGAGATGACAGCGCCTGTTATTGCACAGGAACAAGGCGGCTCCCCCTTGCCCGCGGTGCGGCAAACCGAGGCGGTGGCAGGCAAACCGTTTGCCGTGCCCCTGCGGTACAACCCGGAAAACGAGGTTTGCGTTGCGATTTATGACGCGGTACGGGATTTTGCCGCCCCGGTCAATGATTTGACCAAAGATTCTTCCGCGGCGATCCAGCAGGCGCTGAACGCCGCCAAAGCCAAAGGCGGCGGCGTGGTGTATCTGCCGGAAGGAAAGTACCGCTGTAACACCGCACTGGCGATCCCAAGCGGCGTAACATTGCGGGGCGAGTGGCTCCCCCCGGGGGAAACCACCGCGCAAACCCCGGGCACGGTACTGATGGTTTATACCGGCGGGATCACCGTCAGCCAGGCGCCGTTTATCAGCCTGAAAACAGGCGGCGGGCTACGGAATCTGACCGTTTTTTACCCGGGGATCGCAAACGGGAATATCCGGGAATACAGCCCCACGATCGCGGAAACGCCTTCGGGCGGGAGTGACAGTTACACCGTGATGAATGTTACGGTACTCGGCGGGACGGTCGGGTTTGACGCCGCCACCGCGTGGAGCGAATTGCATATGCTGCAAAACCTGTATTTCTCTTGCTTGTCACAGGGTGTACGGGTGAACGATGTGACCGACATCGGGCGGATCGAGCGGATGTATATCAGCCCGCGGTATTTATTGGAAAATACCATTCAGCCCCTTTCCGCCGAAGTGAAAGAAACCCTGACGGCATATTTTGCCGACCATGCCGACGGATTGGTGATACAGCGGTCGGATTGGCAGTATGTTTACGGGCTTTTCGCGGAAGGGCTGCACCGGGGCGTGGTGTTCCTGCCGTATTACGACGCCTCGGATAACGACCGCAAGCGCGGCAGTAACGGGCAGATGTTCAAGGTGGAGATCGCCGACTGCGGCACCGCGTTTGATGTGACTTATACCAATGCGATCGGCTATGCGATGACGAATGTGACCGTGCGGGACTGCGGCACCGGCTTCCGTTTTTCGGAAGAATACCTTTCGTCTTTTGAAATCGCGGGGCTTACCTTCTCCGGCAAGGTGGAGGTTCCGCTGGTGACCGACGGATTGCCCTCCGGCAAGATCACGGTGACCAACGCCGCGTTTCATTCCACCGGGCAAACCGGCTATGCGGTCACGGTGAACGGCGGCGGCGTGAGTTTGCAGCAGTGTGATTTTTCGGGTGCAAACCGCCATGTTTTGCTGACCGGCGATACCGCGGCGCTTTCGGTGCTTGGCTGTACCTTCCCGGGGCTTTCGGACATCAGCCGCCCCGCGGGGGCGCAAGCCCGCGTGAAGGTGGATCACACCCCGCTTGCCCTCCCGGTCTTTTCGGGGGAGCATGTGTTCAAGGAAACCCTGCCCGCCCCGGCAACGGCGGATGTTTACGATGTCACCGATTTCGGCGCGGTTTCCGGGCAGGATAGCACCGCCGCTTTTCAGGCGGCACTGGCGGCGGCGGGGCAAACCGGCGGCGTGGTGTATGTGCCGCAGGGCGAATATTTCATCGGGCAGGCGCTTTCGGTGCCTTCGGGGGTGGAACTGCGCGGCATTTATGATGTGCCTACCCACCCGATCACCAAAGGCTCGGTGTTATGCACCGATTACGGCAAAAACAACGAAGACGCACCGGCTTTCCTTTCATTAGAGGCGGGCGCGGGCATCAGCGGGCTGGCGTTTTATACCGTCGGTCAGCAGTATACCGATTTCATCCCCTATGCCTGGACGGTGCGCAGCCTCGGGGAAAACTGTTGGGCTAAAAACTGCGTGTTCCTCAATTCGTATAACGCGCTGGATTTCGGCACCAACCCTTCGGCGGGGCATTATATCCGCTATATCGGCGGCAGCCCCTTGCGGCGGGGCGTGTTCGTGGGAAACAACGCAGGCAACGGCTGGGTGGAAAATGTTCAGTTCAACCCCCATTATTGGAAACGCGCCAACATTTCCTTCCGGGATAAAACCGATCAGGATCAACTGAACGACGCGGTGAACCAAACGCTGGAAGCCCTTATTTTCGGGGATAACGCCAGCGAACATGTGCTGGGCACCTTCGGGTACGGCGGGCAAAGCCTGTTGAACTTTATTTCACAGGGCGCCGGCGGCACCAGCGGGTTGCTGATCGGCCACGGGTCAGACGGCTGCCGCACCGCGGTGACCGCGCACGAATTGGGAAAGGTGACCATGGTGAACGCGGAACTGGTGTCGATGAATGCCGCCGCAGAGATGCACCATTTGGTAACCAAACCCGGCATGACCGGCACGCTCGCGCTTTTCAACGCGGTGGCGTGGGCACAGCCGCTGGATTGCTCGCTCCTGATCGAGGGGGGCAAAGTGGCGGTTTGCCAGTTGTTCTATCACAATCTGGAAAAAACTTCGCAAATTGCGGAAATTCGCGGCGGTACACTGTGGATGAGCAGTGCCATGCTGCCGGAAAAAGACCCGCATTTTCTGATCAACGGCGGAACGGTACGGCTGAAAGCCAACCTTTCCAAACAAACGGCGTCCATGATCCCGCCGGCGTGTCGGGAAGCCCTGCGTATCACACGGAACGCGGGCGCGGTCTCCCAGGCGTGCGGCTGGTGGATATAAATTGAAGGAGGAAAAAGTTATGAAAGCATGGAAACGCATTTTATCTCTTTTCACGGCAACGGCAATTCTCTTGTCTGCCATGGTGGGCTCCGCCGCGGTTCTCACCAGTGCGGCGGAAGGCGATCTTGTAATCAGTGATTGCGACAC
>CACXFE010000215.1 GCA_902766855.1 Oscillospiraceae bacterium
AAAACGGAGATCGAAGAAAACCGCGCTCGCGCCGCTTCACAGGAGGCGTTTTGCCGTGCCGCTGTTTTGGCGGATGAGGTTTTGACCGATAGTTTTGCCACTTTGCGCAGAAGTTACGGCTCGGCATTGGAAAAGAAGGCCGCCGCTTATTTCACGGCGTTGACCGGCGGAAAATACAGCGGAATGCAGATTTCCCGTGCGTTTGACATCAGCGTGGAGCCGGAGGGCGTTTTCGGCGGAAAGGAAGCGGCTTATTTAAGCAGCGGCGCGGAGGATCAGGCTTATTTGAGCCTCAGGCTGGCGCTTTCCGAGTTGATTTTCGAAAATACCGAACATCTGCCCATTTTGTTGGACGATGTACTTTGCCGCTATGATGATAAGCGAACCGAAACGGCACTCGACTTTTTTGCGGAATTAGCAAAGAAAGAACAAGTGATTCTGTTTACCTGCCGCAATGCCACGGCTGATCTTGCTTGCGAGAAAGGCGCCAAGCGGGTTGTTTTGACTTAATGCAAAATAAAAAAAGCACGGACCGGAATATATCCGGCACCGTGCTGGTTATACAATGAAAATCAAACGCCTTTATCATCGTTTTGCAGGCGATAAGAAAGAGTCATCAAACTATCCCCGAAATGCACATTTTCCACTGTGACGCCGGGATATTTTAAAGCGAGATCGTAATGGCTGAAATTCCAAAACCCTTTGATCCCGAGCCGCACCAACTGATCAGACAGTTCCATCGCCGCGTTTTTCGGAATGCAGAGAATGGCCGCTTCCGGCAAATTCTCGCGGCAAAATTCGTCAATCGTGGAGGTGCTTCGGATCGGCAGATTTTTGATCACTTGCCCGATCAGGGATTCCTTACTGTCAAACAAGCCCACCAGTTTAAACCCTTTCGATTCAAAGTTGATGTGCATGGTAATGGCGCGCCCGAGATTGCCGATCCCGATCAGGATCGCGGGTTTCAGCCGGTCAAGCCCTAAAATCCGTGCGATTTCGGATTGAAGCAGTTCGATATTATAACCGTACCCTTGCTGACCGAAACCGCCGAAGCAGTTCAGATCTTGCCGGATCTGACTGGCGGTAAGCCCCATTCGCTCGGAAAGTTCGCGCGAGGAAATGCGCGTCATTCCGGCCGCTTTCAGTTCGCCCAAAAAGCGGTAATAGCGCGGCAGGCGGTTGATAACGGAATTAGAGATCACATTACGATACATGAAACTGTTTTCGCGCGATCAAGGCGCATCCTCCTTTTTTCCTGATACCTATATAATAAATCATTGACAAAATAATGTCAAGAATTTCAAAAATTTTCTTGACAAAAGATTGAAAGTATATGATAATGAAATCGGCCATTAAAAATAGTATGATATACGGAGGAAATCATGATGAAAAAGTATGTTTGTTTAGTTTGCGGATATGTGTACGAAGGGGACGCCGCACCCGCCGAGTGCCCGATTTGCCACGCTCCTTCTTCTAAATTTCAAGAGCAGAGCGGGGAGAAAACCTGGGCGGCGGAGCATGTTGTCGGCATAGCGAAGGGCGTAGATCCGCGCATTGTGGAAGGTCTTCGTGAAAACTTCAACGGGGAATGCAGTGAAGTGGGAATGTATCTTGCCATGGCGAGAGTGGCTCACCGCGAAGGCTATCCCGAAATCGGGCTTTATTGGGAAAAGGCCGCTTATGAAGAGGCGGAGCATGCCGCGAAATTTGCCGAGATGCTCGGGGAAGTGGTGACCGACAGCACCAAAAAGAACCTGGAAATGCGGGTAGACGCTGAAAACGGCGCGACCAAAGGGAAAACCGAACTGGCGAAACTCGCCAAAGAACTGGGGCTTGACGCGATCCATGATACCGTTCATGAAATGGCCCGCGACGAGGCTCGCCACGGGAAGGCGTTTGAAGGCCTTTTGTACCGTTATTTCGGCGCGGAACTCCTGAAAGACGATATTAAGGATAAAGCCGCCGGCTTTGCGAAAAAGTTAGGGCTTTAATACCGGATTGCAAAACAGCATATAAAACGATGAAACGGTATGAGGATTTCCTCATACCGTTTGAGAGTGTCGACAAAGTCGCCCCTCTCTTGGACGGGGATGCCGCTCGCTCGAAAAT
>CACXFE010000216.1 GCA_902766855.1 Oscillospiraceae bacterium
AAGAGTTTTGCTTCGAAAGTCAATGAATACATTTCGCCTTCGATGATCTCGCGGTTATCGTTGTAATAATGGATCGCGGCGGCGGCGCCGGCTTTGAACACGGCGGTTTTGGAAACGCCCTGATCGCTGTACGCGCCCTGATCAAACGGAGACTGCGGCAGCTGATCGTTGGGCAGACCGTATTCGATCGGATCAAGGAACAGGCTGTCGTCATACGGCAGGAACATGTTGCCCAGAATGGCATTCAAACCACCCGCCGAACCCGATGCACGCACATTCCAGTATTCCTCCGCCTGACTCCAATCAGCAGGGCCGTTCGGAACACCGGAACGCTTGCTGTCCATCATGGAAAGGCGGCCTTCGTTGCTGCCTTCGATCGGCTGCCAGAGGCGGTTTGCGTCATACAGCGCGGGATTGCCGGCGTAGAATGGCTGACTGCTGTAATTACGGACTTTTACCCCAATGGTAGTGACCTCTGCTTCATCTGCCAACGTAAAGCGGATGAGTTTCCTGTAAGAACCCGCTTCAGTCGGATAGGCGTTTTCGGCATAGAAGGATGAAACCGTTTCCATTTCCACACGGTTTCCGGATTCAATACTGTAAAGATAAACGTGAACATCATCCGGTCCTTCGTCACTTAAATAAGCAAAATCCATGGCGAAAATATAAGAATTGCCCGCTGTAAGGGATACGTTTTTCCAATAAGTAGCACGATAATTTCCCCAACCGGGTTGACGAAGCATAACCGCGAAGTCTTCCGGTTCGTCATCCGCCATAGCCGGTACGGAAAGGCAAGAGAACAACGCCATGACCATGCACAACGCAAGAAAGATGCTTAAGATTTTTTTTGTTGACATAATTTTTCCTCCTTTTTGTTTAGGAAATGCGATTGATCGGGAACTTTTTCTCATCTCCTTTCATAATTTTGGCAAAGATTCTTGGGAGGGGAAAATTGCCAAATATTCCAAACCAGCTTTTTACGGCGCGGTAAATGGTGTCCCGCGACCGCCGCCGGATTTGAACAAGTTGATCGGAGCAACGCTGCCCCTACAAATTTCAATAAGGTTTGCGGGAAAATTTGGTTTTATCCGCCTGTCTAACCGGCTAAATACACGGCTTTCAGGTAGGTCGGGTCAAACAAGACCACCGCCGCTTCCAGCGCCGCCTGCCCGGCGGCGGATTTTATAGAACTGCCGTATTCCACCGCGTTGCCGTTCAACTCGTTCATACGGAAATAAAAGGTGTTATCCGCAATATCAAAGTTTTTCGCCTTTTCTTTCGAGAAACGCCAGCGCACCAGATAATAGGCGCCGCAATCAAAGATATTGCCCTTTATAGCACAGTTCGAAGCGTTGATGAAATTGGTGCGTTGGCCGCAGTGGAAAGGACCGCCCACTTTATCGGGGCGCTGCTGAAAGCTCCACTGATACCCGCTGTACCGCATAATATTGTTTTCAAACCGCCAATTCACGATCTGCGCCATGGAAACCTCGGTACCATCAGTGGTATGCCAGAACTCACCGGCGTAAACGTTGTATTCCATTAAATTTTCGGCAACCGTCACGTTTTTATAATAGGCGCGGGAGCCGGTGCGTGGGTTTCCGTCCGGCCCGATGCCCGGCTCGTAAGTATCATTGCCCTGCCAGGAAATGCCGGTGTCGTAGCACTGGTAAACCCAGTTGTTCTTGATCGTCAAGGTATCGACGCTGTTCCATTGCTGAATACCGTTTCCGTAACGCAAGCCGGTTGTTTTATTCTGCAAGGCCCCACCGATAAAACCGACCTCGCAGTTGGTAACGGTGGTAAAGTTATTGTCGCACATGGAAATGCCCATTCTGCCGTAATACTTGATGCGCAGGTTATCGATCACCACATTGTCATGCACGCAGCCAAAGGCGTTCTTATTCAGGCCAAGCTCGATATCGGAGAACACTTTGCCGGGGTTGCCCTTGTCGCAATAAAGATACAAGGTATCGCCTTTTTCGTTGAAATAATAATCGCCGTTCTTTTCCAGGGTGGTGATCCCGTTCAGGCGTTTATAGCCCACCATTTCGCCCTGATTGAACACGACCAATCCGATATCGTCATCCGCCACCGTGACTTTCCACACGTTTTCTTTATTGCTGGGCAGCCAGAATTTTTTATCGGCATAGTTATAGGGAGAACCGTAAAACGTGGGTTTTTCGCCTTTGCCGTAACTGCCGTAGGTCACGCCTTCCTTGGTGCTGATACCGGTTTTCATGCGCCACACGCCGCCCCGCTCAAAGAGGATCGCATCCCCCGGCTGCGGCGGATTGGAATAAAACGTATCGGAATCCATGGTTTTCAGCGCGGTTTGCGGGGAGAGACCGTCATTCTCATCGTTCCCGTCCGGAGAGACATAGTAGGTCTTCCCCGTCCAACTGTAAAGCTCCGCCGTGTTTTTCGCGGCAAGAATTTTGGTGCGAAGCAGGTCCGCCTCCTGATCCGAGCCGCCTTTGTATCCGCCGGAAAAGTTGAACGCATCCCACGGAGTGTCAAGCGTGGAAGTCGCCGTTTCCCTGGTCACCTGTGAAGTCTCGGTTTTCTCTAAAAACAGTTCTTCAATGTTCATCCCGCCCGATGTTTCATAGGTCTCGCCGGTTTTTACAAGCCCCGTCGGGCCGGAAGACTGTGAACGCCCGGTAGCGGTGTCGGTGCCGGCAGAATCTCCGCCTTCATCGGCGTCGGTCCCTTCGGGAACGCTGT